>CAYSOQ010000215.1:0-3260 GCA_964432685.1 uncultured bacterium | reverse complement strand
ATCCCTGTGTAGAGATGAGCGCCTCCACGCGCAAGGTCTCAATCGTCAATGGAACTTCAACTGACAAGATATGAGGGGTTTTCTCTCCTCGAAGTAATCGTCGCCCTCGTTATAATCACCCTCACTCTCTTTCTGACATTCCAGATAAATTCGAACTCCATCAAGGTTGAGGCTACCGTCCAGGGACGTCTCAAAGCTCTCTACAAGGGGGAAAAACTCATGGAGGAATACCTCTCCACATTTCCAGGTAAAGGGACGAGAAAAGGCGAGGGAAAGGATGTAGATTTTCCCTACCAGTACGGGGTAATCGTTTCTGAAACCCCACATCCAGACGTAAGAGAGATAAACCTCACTCTCACCTGGTTCGAGGGGAAGGACTCGAAATCGATAACCCTGACGGGAGTGGCATCCAGATGATATCTGATCGGAAAAAGAAGGGGTTTACCCTGATTGAAATCCTCGTGGCCCTCGCAATCACCTCGATGATATCACTTATCCTCCTCATGGCCTTTACCGGAATTACCCGGTCAGAAGGGGCCCTGAAGGAATATTCTGCACGCTATCGCCAGGCCATAATGGCCATGGAACAGATCTCAAGGGACGTGAGAGGGATATTCTATTCGTCACAGATCCCTTTTTCGAGTTTCACCCTCACGGAGAAAAATATTGGAGGTTCATTCAATAGCGCGGCATCCTTCAGCTCTTTCTCCCTTCAACTCACGGATGTGGTTCCAGGGGGGACTGACCTGATAAGTGTCAGATACAGGCCCGTGATGGACGACGAGGGGGAATCCATATCGATCATACGAGAGATTTCGATGAACCCCCAGATCCCATCTTTCGAGGAAGTTCTCGAAGAACCGATTCTCTCAGGTATTGAGGGGTTCCTCATAGAAGCATTATCGGGAGGAGAAAATAATGGTACCAGGGAATGGGATAGTGCTGAAAAAAAATCCATCCCCGAAAGAGTCAGGATCACGATCCGTTTTACCGACGGCTACTTTCTCGACAGGACGCTCTACATACCTTTGGGGTCCGCTGTAGAGAAATCTATTCTCTCTGGAAAGAGGAATTGAACATGATCTGTTCTGGTAAAGAGAAAATGAAAGGTGAGAAGGGAGTCGCAGTCGTTCTCGCCCTCCTCGTCCTGGGTCTTGTAACCACAGCAGTGATCACAACTGCAACTCGATCCTCGAGAGACAGCACGCTGGCGATTATTTACGAAAACAAGATGAAATCCTACTTCCTGGCAGAGGGGGGCATAACAGCCGCTATAATCGCATTGAAAGAAGACGGTGGGATTAACGGCTACGATACGCTTGACGAGATATGGTCACGCCCCTCGCCGCCAATCTCTCTTGGAGAGGGGCAGGTTGTGGTGACTGTTGCGGACGAAGAAAGCAAATTAAACATCAACAGCCTAATAATGGGAAACGGAATCTCTGAAAACATGAAAATGGTCGCCCTCTTCGACGCACTCCTTGAGAAGCTCGACCTCGATCCCTCTATCACCGGCTCGATCCTTGACTGGCTCGACAAGGACGACACCCCAAGGCCCCAGGGGGGGGAAGGGGCTTACTACTCGGGGAAAAAACTCCCTTACACCGTAAAGAACGACCGATTTGACTCCCTCTTCGAACTGAAACTTGTTAAGGGCGTGGATGACAAGGCGTACAGGACCCTGTCACCTTATCTAACAACCGTGGGAAGCGGGAGAATAAATATCAACACCGCTCCCGCTACTATTCTCGCTATCCTCGCCAGGGGAGAAGATCCCGAATACCACGCTCTTCTATCAGATTCGGAAGTGGAAGAGATCCTCCGCTTCAGGAAAGAGAGCCCCTTCGAAAAGGTGGAAGACATCAAGAAGGTTTCAACATCCCTGGAAGAACTCTACCTGAAATCAAGAGTACGGGATCTCATCACTACGGCAAGCACGACCTTTACAGTTCATGTGGTATCCCAGGTTGAGAAAGGTTCAACAAGAATCGTTTCCCGTCTTTACAGGAAGGGGAAAGATGTTTCTGAAATCTACCGAGTTGCAAATTGAACCAGTATGGTTAAATATATACACATTTATCTGAATGGGAGGTATTCAATCAATGAAACCAAGGTCTTTTCCCCTCGTCTGTGCCGTATGCGTCGCATGTATCCTATTTGCGTGGGCGTCTCCCGGGTTTCCCGAAACAAATGTTGACCTCATATCAGGGAGCGGCCTAACGGGCGATTTCTACCAGCCATCCGGCTCCCTTGAAGGGAATACCCTCCACCTCGCCTTCACCGGGACGGTAGATGGAGGAACTACATTCCAGGTCTACTACGTACCGGCAGACAGCTCGAAAAATTTTGCTGACGCGAACCTGACTGGGAGCGATGTCCGGCTAAATGACATCAAGCTCATCACAGGAAGCCCCGACAGCTACACCCAGGGAAGGAGGCCTTCAATTTTTCCCATTTCAGACAGCGGGGTAAGCAAGGTGGGTGTGGTCTTCATTGGGGACAATAAGATTTACTTCTCAATCTTAAATCCCAACCTGGCTGCTGGAACAGGGACGACTGTGGAGAGCGTGACCCATATCGTCACCTCTACTTCCTCCAGCAATGTAACTGCCATTTCTGCCTCGGCAGATGGGAACGGAACCGTACACGTTCTCTATGCAGACGATGCTGGCTCTGGAGATATAATTAATTATGTGAGTTTCCCATTCAACAACACCTCAACCCTGACAGAGGTTGGCCCCCTGGACACGTCGAAGTCCGCAACTGCTCCGCCACAACTCTCGATCGGTGCAGACTCTTCTTTCAACGCCCATGCCCTCTGGTCATCGGATGGAAACAGTGATGGAAATTCCTCCACGGAGGAATGGAAATGTTTTTACTCCATGATCGACCCTGACGGGTCCGTTACGACCCTTCCAATCCCCAAAACGAGAATTTTCGGAACCGAGGGTTTCTACCTCTACCCTTCCATTTCGGTTAATGGAACGGGGGAGATCTTCGCCTCTTCCCAGAGCTTTAATGGGTCAATATTTAACGGAGGGGAACTGTACCTCGCCCTGATAAACCCTGAGCTAGCCCCCCGGGACGGCACACCCCTTACCGACACAGATACTATCTTCACCGCTCTCCCTAAAAACGTGGGTGACATTTTCCTCAAGCCCACCATGGTATCCGATTCCCAGAAGAGGGTCCACATAGCGGGAAATGGCTATCTGGAGAGCGGTGTGAGTTTCGCCGCATAACACGAAATTGAGGGATAT
>CAYSOQ010000214.1:0-3279 GCA_964432685.1 uncultured bacterium | reverse complement strand
GTTGAGGGAGTATGCAAACTCGTAGTCCTCCTCCCACTTTTTCACATCTTTACTCCCCGTCAGGAGGACTAGGTAATCAGGGGATTCTTCTTCTAGAAATTGTGCACAACCCTGTCTCCCTGTTACATCGAGATGTAAGAGTTCATCTCCCCTTTGCCGGGAGTAATATGTTCCCACGAGGTGTGAGCATCGCCCCGATAGTTTTCGGTAAAGGGCACTGCCGATGAAACCCGAAGCCCCTACGATTGCTATCTTTTCACGAATCATTGTCCAGAAGTCTCATCACAGTTTCCCGGCTCCCGTCATAGAGATCAAAATCTTCCATGGCTTCCTCCCCATACTTCTCCACCATGTCCCTGTACATCTCCGTTCCAGGAAAGGGGGCACACACGGCTACCTGGTAATTTCGATGGATGTTCCCATCATTTACATACCCCATGTCATTGAGGATGTCCAGGTCCTTCCTGTGGGCCTCCTCCGATTGCCCCGGCATGTCCTTCATCATGGTGAGATGAATCATGAGGTGTGGATAGGTGCTGGAAATATGCTCCAGGGCTTTTCCAAAATCGATCCTCTCGATCCCCTTCTTCACCCCTTTCAATACATCGATATCAAAGGTTTCCACACCAAAACGCATGCCCACACATCCGCAGTCTACCATCTTATCGTAGAGCCAGTCGGGAGAGCAGTCTATTCTGCCCATCATCGTCCATGGAAGTCCAATTTTTCCCAGGAGGTCGCATAGGCGGCTCACCCTCTCAGTCCCCAGGTTAAAGGTGTCATCGTCAAAAAATATGCTTCTGTACCCCTGTGAATCCACCGCTTCCTGGATCTCCCTGGCCACCATCTCCGGTTTCCTCAAAGAAACATGGCCGAAATACATGGTCTGGGGCCACGCGCAGAAAGTGCATTTAAAGGGGCATCCCTTGCTGCCGTAAACTTGAAGCTGAGGCCTTGCAGTAGGCATGGATGGATCGAAGTAGTTGTCCCACCCACTGTATTTGCGAAATGGGAAGGGGACGCTGTCAATTTCTCTCACCACCCTGGACTCGTATATACCCTCATTCCTCATCTTGGCCATCTCGAGGGAGTTCAGGATATACTCGCCTTTTAGAAAATATCGTATCCCTTTATTGGCTTTTGCCAACTCTTCCGCCTTGGTTGATAAATGGGGCCCCGCAAGTGCTACCTCCGAGAATTCCGCGATCTTTTCCGCCACAAAGAGATCTATGTCGATCGTGGGAGTGGAACACTCAATCACGACGATGTCGGGATCCGCATCTTTAACCTCCCGTAAAAAAGATCCGTAATGGTACTCCTCTGCAGCCACTGCGTCGATAATGCCTGTTGTAAACCCCTTTTCCCTCAGGAAGGCTGCCGCGTACCCCATAAAGAAGGGGTAAGGAGCATACCCGAGGGGACTATCGCTGGTGAAAGGCCACCTGGATCCGGCCCTCACACCATAGCGTACCTCACACCCCCTCAACCTGTTCACGAAGCGGGCAAAGCGCCAGAGGGGGCGCACCCGCTTGAAAAGGGGGGACTGGACGAAACCCTCTACCCTGAAATCATTCTCCGGGGAGGAATTTCTCGATCTCACCACGGGAGGATTAACGAACACTACTTTCATTGCAATCCTTCCATGTAAGAGAGTAGTTCCCTCGCCCGGGCATCCACCGATGCATTTTCCACCACATAGTCATACCCCCTTCGGGCAATTTCCTCCCTCTCCGAGGGATGACCCAGATAATATTTTATCTTATTTTCCAGGTCGTTGCCCCCCGTGGTGAACACCAGGGATCCCTCAAGGGTTTCCACCGCTGCTGGAACCCTGTCCGTTATGAGGAACCCCCGACAGGCAAGGACCTCATAGGTCCTGAGGGTGATCACGTCCCAATCGACGCAGAACTGGATAGTACAGTTGAGGTTCACCTTCGCGCTGTTGTACAGGACGGGAACTTCCTCCTGAGGGATTTTGCCCCTTGAAATGGTATCAAAGAGCCTCTGATAAGGCTCCCACTCCTTCTCTTTTTTCCAGAACTTGTACCACTTTTTTCTCTGGAGCCCCCAGTTTCCGAATAGGCCAAAATCGAAATTCGCCGCAGGGTAGAGGTATTTCTCAGATCTCTCAGCACCCTTGATATCATTCCCCACGTAGGCAACATCGAATTCGAGCTCCTGGTCAACTTCCCTTGGAAAGAAAAGGTCCATGTCCACACCGAAGGGGAGAAAAATCCCCTCGTATCCCTCCTTCCTGTGCAGATCGAGGAGCCTCCTGGAAAAAAACAGATACCCATCATATCCCCAATCGTGGAAAACTTTCATCCGGTCTACGGCGCTGTCTCCGTAGCCATTCTGCCAGTAGAGGATATGCCTTCGGGCCAGGTCCTTCATTGGTTCGTTGTCGTTCAGATACACGAGGAAATCCAACTGGCCTTCCGGCATGGAATTGGGTGCATAAAGTTCAGCCTTCTTCACCCCCGGGAGTCGACTGAGGGATTTGCACAGAGACTCACCCACAAGTTCATCGCCGATGACATTCCCCCCCGACGTGAGGGAGTGCTTGTCCCACTTTATGTAGAATCCGATATTCAAGAAGCTATCCCTCTCTTGATCACCTCGAAGAGATCGAGGGCCCTCCTCACCACGTCAGTCATGGTGTAGTACCTGTATTCGGCAAGCCGACCTGTGAAATATGTGTTTTTTTCATTATTCGCCATCATCCTGTACCTGTTTGCAAGTTCCTCGTTTCCTGGCGTGGGAACGGGATAATAGGGATCCCCTTCCCCCCTGGGGTATTCGTAAGATATCGTAGTATGAGGGTAATTTTGCCCCGTCAGATGCTTGTACTCCGTAACCCTCGTGTAATCTTGAAAGCCCGGGTAGTTGACCACCGCAACGGGCTGGTGCCACTCCTCTTCCAGGTTCTCGAAGCGGAAATCGAGAGAGCGGTAGGGGAGTTTTCCAAGAGAGCAGTCGAAGTACTCGTCCAGGGGGCCCGTGTAGATAATCCCTTTCGCCTCGATCTTACCCCTTATATCACTGAAATCCGTATTCAGTAAGAGTTGTATGTCTTTTCCCCAGACCATTTTCTGGAAAAGGGGTGTATACCCTTTATCGGGCATGAACTGGTACCGGTCGGTAAAATAGCGGTCATCCCTGTTCATCCGAACGGGGATCCTCCCCGTGACTTCTGCGGAAAGCTCCCCCGGAGCCATCCCCCACATCTTCTCCGTGTAGTTTCTGAAGAACCTCTCGTAGAGGTCCATCTCTTCTTTG
>CAYSOQ010000213.1:0-3281 GCA_964432685.1 uncultured bacterium | reverse complement strand
GGATCTCGAGTATATACGTGGGGTTCTGGAAGGACAGTTGAAGGAGCTCCTGGAGGGGGCGGGGAAGACCTTGAACGATATGACGGGAGACACCAGCCAGTTTCCCGACCCCACCGACAGAGCTCTCCATGAATCCGACAGGAATTTTACTCTCCGGATTCGTGACAGGGAGAGGAAGCTCATTACGAAAATAAAGGGTGTCCTTGGCCGCATCGACAAAGGCACTTATGGTACATGTGACGAGTGCGGAGGGGATATTTCTTCCAAACGCCTCATGGCGAGGCCTGTCACAAATCTTTGTTACGACTGTAAGGTCGAATCTGAGGTGGAAGAGAGAGAGTAATCATTCACACCTCCTTCCGGGAGCCAACTATGCCTGAACTTAGAAAAGATCCGATCACCGGCCGATGGGTTATCATATCTACAGAACGCTCGAAAAGACCCCACGATTTTGCCAAGGAAGGGCCAAAAAGGGTGGGGGGCCTTTGCCCTCTATGCGAAGGGAATGAAAAGATGACACCTCCCGAGGTCTTTTCCATAAGGGAAAATGGCAGTGAGGTGGATCACCCTGGCTGGGATATCAGGGTGGTGCCGAACAAATTTCCCGCTTTGATGATCGAGGGGGGCCTTGAGAAGGGAGCAGAAGGGTTATACGACAGGATGAACGGGGTCGGTGCTCACGAGGTGATCATCGAGACATCCCATCATGACAAGGATATCTTCGACTACGATCTGGAAGAGATGGAAAAAGTGATCCTTGCTTACAGGCAGAGGGTCGTTGATCTCACGAAGGACAGCCGATTCAAGTATGTTCTCATCTTCAAGAATCATGGAAAGGATGCAGGGGCATCCCTGGAACACAGCCATTCACAACTTATTGCCCTTCCTGTGGTGCCGAAAAGGGTTGTCGAGGAGATGGAGGGAGGGGCAAACTATTTCAACTTCAGGGAGAGGTGTGTTTATTGCGATATTCTCCAGCAGGAGCTCGACGAGAAAGAGCGCCTTGTCGATGAAAATCGGGATTTTGTGTCCATCGCACCCTATGCGCCAAGGTTTCCATTTGAAACCTGGATATTACCTAAGAAACACTCTTCCATCTTCGAATCCATAGACGATGGTACGATCAAGACTTTCTCGGATGTTGTCCTTCGAACTCTCAGGAAACTCAATAAGGCTCTCGTAAATCCTCCCTTCAATTTTGTGATCCATTCTTCCCCTTTTCATGAGGGAGAGGTGGAACATTACCACTGGCACCTCGAAATTATTCCGAAACTGACAAAAGTCGCTGGTTTTGAATGGGGGTCCGGATTTTATATAAACCCGACCCCTCCTGAAGAAGCTGCGCTCTACCTTAGAGAAGCATCCAGTTAGGGGAATCCCCTGGAGGTGATGATATGAAGGTACTGGTAGTGTCGTCTGAAGTTATCCCCTATGCGAAAACGGGGGGACTTGCGGATGTAACTGGGACTCTGCCCAAGGTTTTCAGGAAAATAGGAGTTGAAGCAGACTGCATTCTTCCAAAATATGGACTTATTGATGAGGAGAAGTTTAATTTACAGCCCACGAATGTGGAAATAAAGGTGCCATTGGGAACCGGTGAGGAGATGGGAAAGATTTTTTCAGCCCCTGCCGGGGATGGAGTGACCACCTACTTTGTTGAAAATGGAAAATACTTTGATCGTGAGTTTCTCTATGCGACGAAAGATGGTGACTATGTGGACAATTCGGAGCGTTTCATCTTTTTTTCCCGGGGTGTCCTGGAATTTCTACTGAATTCGGGTAAAAAGTATGATGTGATTCACTGTAATGACTGGCAAACGGGCCTCATTCCAGTCTACCTGAAAACAGTCTACAGCGGGTTTGACCTGTTCGCCGAAACCTCCACAGTATTCACCATTCACAACATCGGGTACCAGGGCCTCTTCTGGAGTCACGAGATGCCACTCACCGGGCTTGGCTGGGAGATGTTTACTCCTAAATCCCTTGAGTTCTATGGGAAGATAAACTGTTTGAAGGGAGGCCTGGTCTTCTCAGATGTGATAAGTACAGTAAGCGAGACCTACGCGAAAGAGGTACAGGAAAAGGAGTATGGCTTTGGCCTGGATGGAGTTCTCTACGAGAGGAGGGATGACCTTTACGGGATTCTTAACGGAGTTGATTACGATGTATGGAACCCGAGTACCTGCACTCATATAAAACATAACTATTCATCAGAGGATATTTCGGGGAAGGAGGCATGCAAGATTGACCTTCTAGAGCGATATGGCTTTCCACCTGATGAAAAAACCCCGGTTATAGGAATCATATCGAGGCTTGTTGCCCAGAAGGGGTTCGATATCCTTCATGAGATCGGTGACCGCCTCTCCACTCTCGATGTGAAGTTTGTCGTGCTGGGAACGGGGGAGAGGAAATTTGAAGAATTTTTCCTGGAAATGTCCAAGGAATATCCAGACAAGTTCGGAGTGAAAATTGCCTATGATGATACCCTTGCCCACTGCATTGAGGCGGGTGCGGATATGTTTCTCATGCCCTCCAGGTATGAACCCTGCGGGCTGAACCAGATTTACAGTCTCAAGTATGGGACAGTGCCCATCGTCAGGCATACGGGGGGGCTTGCCGATACCGTAGTGGATGTAGATGAGAATTACAAAGAGGGAACGGGATTCACCTTTCATAACTACAGTTCGAATGAATTATTCGCAACAATCGTTAGGGCTCTATCCTGGTACAATAAGGGGGAGGAGTGGAAGAAAATTCTCCTCCGGGGGATGAAAAAGGATTTTTCCTGGGACGTATCTGCGAAAAAATACCTTGCACTTTTTTTCTTATTATAATTAAATAAAAGAAATAATTATTATATATTATTAGATTGTTTTTGTTTTTTTGTAATTGCGCGGAGAAAAAATTAATTAAGAATTAAATATTATATTTTGATAATTAAATCTTGGCCACTACCTATTTTAATCCATACTATAAATAATAACTAATATTAGTTTTGTATTCTCTCTTATGTTATCTTATATACTCTAATCATCATTTTTGTTAGATATAAAGGGTTTTAGGACTAAATACAATATGAATAGACAAGCTAGGGCAACGATAGGATTATCGTATGTAAGCAGGATTGCACCCGATACGAGTGGGAGTTCTTCTCTCATAACAAATAAATAAGTAAATTACTTCTAATATATAAAATAAATGCTTTCTATATATTAAATAATTACCTTTGTTTACCCTTTTCTCCCTTTTTTACCCGTATTTAAGCCTTCTAGCTTTTCTAA
>CAYSOQ010000212.1:0-3282 GCA_964432685.1 uncultured bacterium | reverse complement strand
ATGGGGATTGCAGTAATCTCACCAAGTAAAGCTAACACCCGCTCCCTCACTCCCTTTTGTTTCGATTTTTCCTTCTTCTCCCCAATTTTTTCCTCACCTGACCTTACCCCTCCTCTCCTTCCCTTCGCCACCTCCATTCTTTTTCCCGGCAAAAAAACTTTCAGGCGCGGGCTTTCGAACTCCACCTTTGAAAGGGCGATCTTGCCGGTGAGAAGGGGAAGGAGCTGGAGATTGATTCTCAGATTTTTTAATGAACCCCGGGGGCCACTCGATACGGATACCTTTACATCGCTCATCTCGATCCCGGGGCGGGGGATCAGGGAAAAATGAACTCCTCCATAATCGAACTTTCCCTTTACGGCTTTCTCCACTATCCTTCGAATTTTTTTCTTTACATGGGGAGAGTTGAGATACATGGGGGCCAGGTAGGATTCCACCAGGATAACCGATGCGGAAAATATCAACACAAATCCAATGAGAACCCATATTTTTCTATTTATTTTCAATTCTTTCCCGTTATAAGAGGTGGTGAAACCAAGAGTATCACACCTACTTTAGGGATGCACTTCCCCTGCGGTATGGTTCTATAAAACTCTCAATTTTATGGGACTGGTCCACCGGAAAGAAAAGAGGGGTTCCTTTCCTCGATAAATGTCACTGGTCAAGAAAAATCCTCAGAAATCAAAGCGATACCCCACAGTAAGGAAATACCCTTTCGTACTGTCATTCTGATTATTCAGAGTTTCATTGGTAAGTTCCGCTCCCCCTTCAACTTCGAGGGTTAGCATCCTTTTGATGAAGACCTCGAGCCTCAAGGAAGGACGGGTGGAGAACCGTTCCCTGGACAGGGCATCATCCCTCCTGAACTCGAAGTCTAATATGGGGTTTATGCGAAAGGAATTGATAAGGGGGAACCGAATATTCACTCTGAAGCCAAGAGCTTTCGATCCATTCAGATCCTGGAATCTGAGTCCCATTATGGCAATGTCCCGCTCTTTCATGAGGTTGTTGCCGATCAACTGGAGATTGTAGAAAAATTCGTTTCCCGTCCCTGGTACAGCATCCACACCTCCCGAAGCAGGGGTCCCGTTGATCCTTGAAAGGGTCACATCACCACTTATCTGGAGTTTTTCCCCAAGGGGGTGGGTAAGGCCCAGGAGAAAAGAGCCCCCTGTAGAGGTTCTGTCCCGAGCCAGGGACTCTACCCCGCTCCTGGAAGTTGTAGAAAGAAGCGTCCTCAAGTTAGATACCTGCTGTCCGCTCAGGGCATTGGTCGTGGAAAGGAGGGGACTCATACGGTAATCCAGGTTCAGGTTGAGTGTGGTCTTGTCAGGAAATATGAAATTCCCTACGAGAAGCAGGGTGTTCAATTCACCATAATATACATCATAATCAACCAGTGTGAAGAGGGAGAAAGAGGGCCTGAAGATACGGATCTCACCCCCAGCCGCCCTCCGGTCGATTACCCCCGCCACTCTCTGTTCCAGGAAAAACAAATTGATGTCCAGGCTTTCCCCGAAGGTTCCGAAGTCAATGTTCCCACCGAAGAAGTACCTGTCCGATTCTACCCCGAGGGACGCATCATTTACAGGGTATCCAATCTCCCCCGTTATTTTTATTAAGGGGTGGAATTGGAAGGTGAGGAGCCCTCCATCAAAACGCCCAAGGACGCCTCCCTTGCTGTAGGACTGCCTTCCGATGGTCACACGGTGGCCATATTTCCGGTTTACTCCAAAGATATTGATCTCGCTGAACTCAAGCTCGTCCGCTGAACGGTCTTCGAAATCTTTCTCGTAATCGCCAATGATTAGAACTCCCGTTTCATACTCCGGGCTTCTGCCCCTAAAAGTGAAGTCTAGGTCCGAACTCAAAAGAGACTGGTTTATCATCACCCCATCAACTTCGGTAGCACTCACATCCCGGTTGTAAAACTGGGATATGCTCCCGTAAGCCTGTTTTTTCCACCCCCCCCTCTCCTTGATTTTTTTCGCCTTCCTGAGCCTCAATTTCGGTTTCTCTCCTGCAGTCATTATCCCCGAAAGGCGCTGCCGTATCCTCCTTGCATCCTCCCCATCGGGGTATTTTGACAGGTATCTCTGGTAGGCTTCCCTTGCAAGGGCAAACTGTCCATCACGCTCCCTTGCCACCCCGAGAAGTTCCAGGGCTTCCCGGCTGTAACGGTGTTCAGGATACCCGTTCAAGCGGGAAAATATTTTCACTGCCTTCTCGTATCTATTCTTCGCCAGTGCCCTCTTTCCCTCCATCATGTCCTTGGAAAGTTTTTCGGGTCCTGGAAGTTCCACCTCTTTTTCCCCTTTCTTTCCAATTCTCCTGACCCTGATCGTGAGAAAGCGAAGGTCCGATCCCTGTCTGATTTCGAACTTTACAGGCTCTGTGAAACGAAGTATCAATTCAGGCTTCCCCGGAATTATCTCCTCGAAAAAGATAGTGGAAAGAGGAAGCGCCCTCGTGGGCTCCCTGATAATCCGCTGCCTGGAGCGGATCCCTTCCTTGATACTTGTATCTCGCCGGACCGGAAGTAACTGAATATCCACCAGGTCACCAGATTCCAGGGGGGAATGTTTCCTGTACTGGAGGAGAAGGTTGAACCTGAGGGTAATTTCTGTCCACACTCCCCTTTCCTCTATTTCTACTCCTCCGAGGACGCTAGTCGCTCCCTGAGCCTCCCATGGCATGATGGGACTTAGAAGGCAGAAAATCAGGAAAGTAGAGAGGATCCCTCGAAATAATGGTGCCCCTCTCCCCTTCAACACAGGAAAGATATCCCCTGTTCCTATCATTACCAGCCTCCCCGTGTGGTGCTGTGCTTCCCGCTCTTTCTCTTTTGAATCGTTTTCATGGAGCTGTCGGAATATGTGTGGCAGGAACCTGCGCAGTTTTTCAATTCTCCCGCATTGTAGAACATTCTCGGACTTTCGACCTTTTTGTGCTCATCTGTCTCGAACTTTCCAGCGTGACAACCGGCACAATAATACCTATACGAGCCGTATTGCCAGGTAACTGCCTGCGAGTTTCCCCTGTGGCAATCCACACACCCCACACTCGACCTATGGTCTCCCGGGTAGCCTCCAGAGGAATGGCGGAACCTGACAGGTTTCCAACCCGAAGTGGAATGGCATTCATCGCAGGAGAGGGATGTTCCGAAATGTCCCGAGGGCTTCCTCGTGGCTTTTACACCATCGTGGCAGACGGCACAAGAGCCGGTGGCATATGCGTGGTCAAAGTGGACATTCTTCCAGCCCGATGTGACGTGGCAGCTGT
>CAYSOQ010000211.1:0-3286 GCA_964432685.1 uncultured bacterium | reverse complement strand
ATGGGAAGGCTCATCCCCGCCGGTACCGGAAGGAGAGAATACCTTGCAGTAAATCCACATGTGACTGTAGAGGAAGAGGTAGAGGTGGAGGATGACGAAATGGAAGAAATCGGGGAAAATTAAGGGGCAGGTTGCTTTTTCGTGTTGACATTAATTTTTAAGTTGTGATAGATTTGTTGGGTTTCGATAATGAAAATGGGGAGATGAGGGTATGCCCACTATAAACCAGCTCGTGAGGAAGGCCAGGAAGAAAGCACGTAAGAAGAGCGCATCTCCTGCCCTTACTTCCTGCCCCCAGAAAAGAGGGGTTTGCACCAGGGTATACACAACTACTCCGAAAAAACCCAACTCGGCTCTCAGGAAGGTTGCCAGAGTAAGGCTTACAAATGGATTTGAGGTTTCAGCATATATACCTGGAGAAGGACATAACCTCCAGGAACACTCAGTGGTTCTCATAAGAGGAGGCAGAATAAAAGACCTTCCAGGGGTGAGATATCACATTATCAGAGGAGCTCTGGATTCCGTTGGTGTCGATGACAGACGGAAGAGCAGGTCAAAGTACGGAACGAAGCGACCCAAATAGAGCTCCCACACCAAGCGTTTCAACGTGATAATTGAAAGGAAATTTTAGTTAATCGACTTGTTTAAAGAGGAGGTCTTTATGCCTCGGAGGGGCCCAGCACCGAGAAGAGAACGTAGCGTTGATCCCGTGACAAATGATGAGATTGTTTCGAAAATAATCAATGGGATCATGAAAGACGGAAAAAAGTGGGTGGCAAGGAAGGTCGTTTACGACTGCCTCGAACGTTTGAAAGAAAAAACTGGAGAGGATCCCGTCGCAGTGCTCAGAAAGGCGGTTGATAATATCAAGCCAGTACTCGAGGTTCGGGCGAGAAGAGTGGGTGGGGCCACCTATCAGGTCCCCATAGAGGTTAGACCGGACAGGAGGCTTTCTCTTGCGATTCGCTGGCTCATTCTATTTGCGAGGAACAGGTCAGAGAAAACAATCACTGAGAAACTGACCAATGAGATCATCGATGCATACAACAGGCGTGGTGCTTCTGTAAAGAAGAAGGAAGATACTCACAAAATGGCCGAAGCCAATAAGGCATTCGCCCATTACAGGTGGTAAGGAGGAATATTTTTGGCACGCGCAGTTCCCTTAAATAAGCAACGGAATATTGGCATCATGGCCCACATAGATGCGGGTAAGACCACTACGACTGAGAGAATCCTATATTATACGGGAGTTTCTCACCGGATGGGTGAGGTACATGAAGGGACTGCTGTTATGGATTGGATGGAACAGGAACAGGAGAGGGGGATTACCATAACTTCAGCTTCTACCACCTGTTTCTGGAAGGATCACCGGATAAATATTATCGACACACCGGGGCATGTGGATTTCACAATAGAAGTGGAGAGAGCACTCAGGGTGCTCGATGGGGTCATCGCAGTCTTTTGCGCAGTAGGCGGTGTGGAACCACAAACTGAAACGGTCTGGCGACAGGCGGACAGATACCATGTCCCCCGCCTCGCATTTGTAAACAAGATGGACAGGGTGGGGGCGGATTTTTCGAAAGTTATCGAGGAGATCAAAACTAAACTTTCCTGCACTCCTCTTCCGCTCCAGATTCCATTTGGAAGTGAATCCAATTTCAGAGGGGTCATTGACATTATCGAAGGACAACTGTTGGTGTGGGATGAGGATACGCTGGGAGCACAAATAAGAACTGTTGATATACCGGATGAGTACAGGGAAGAAGTTGATGCGGCAAGGGACCGGATGCTTGAAATATTGTCTGATGTGGACGAAACGATAATGGACAAATATATTAATGGCAAAGATGTGTCTACCATAGAAATCAAGAATGCAGTGAGGAGAGGGACAGTGGAGTCCACGCTGGTTCCCGTACTCTGCGGATCTGCATTCAAGAACAAGGGAGTCCAGCCCTTACTCGATTCCATAATTGAATTTCTTCCATCTCCATCTGATATACCCCCCGTACTCGGCATGGAAGTGGATTCAGGTGGGGAAGTCCTCAGGCATTCTTCTGACGAGGAGCCATTTTCCGCTCTCGCCTTCAAAATAATGAACGACCCGTTTGTGGGAAACCTAACATTCATCCGTGTCTATTCGGGTCATATAAAATCAGGGACATATCTATACAATTCTACCAGAAGGAAAAAGGAGCGGGTGGGCCGGTTATTGAAGATGCATGCAAACAAGCGTGAAGACATCAAAGAAGTTTACGCAGGGGACATTACGGCATGCGTCGGCCTCAAATCAACTGTGACTGGAGACACACTCTGCGACGAGGCCAACAGGATTATTCTCGAAGCGATCGAAGCTCCTGATCCTGTCATATCGGTGTCCATTGAACCAAAGACAAAGGCTGACCAGGAGAGGCTCGGCCAGTCCCTTTCGAGGCTGGCCATGGAAGACCCTTCTTTCAGGGTTGGCACCAATGAAGAAACGGGACAAACCATAATCTCCGGGATGGGGGAACTACACCTCGAAGTAATTGTGACTCGCCTCATACGGGAGTTCCAGGTACAGGCAGGTGTAGGGAAACCCCAGGTGGCCTACAAAGAGACGATTCAGAGATCCCGCCGTGGGGAAGGAAGGTTTGTGAAACAGTCAGGAGGGAGGGGACAGTACGGCCACGTGGTTCTTACAGTGGAACCTGCTGAGAAAGGGTCTGGGGTTGTAATTGAAAGCAAAATCGTCGGAGGAGTCATACCGAAAGATTATATCCCCGCCGTGGGGAAAGGCATCAGGGAAGCAGCGGAAACCGGCATTGTAGCAGGATATCCCGTGGTAGATGTAAAGGTTACTCTCCTCGATGGATCCTATCACGAGGTGGACTCATCAGAGATGGCATTCAAAATCGCCGGGTCAATGGGATTCAGAGAGACTTGCAGGCTCGCGGACCCGATTATTCTAGAGCCAATAATGAAAGTGGAAGTTGTAACTCCTGAAGAGTTCATGGGTGAAGTGATTGGAGACGCAAACTCTAGGAGGGGGAAAGTGCAGCAGATAGAAGCGAGAAACAGAACCCAGGTTATCGACGTGCTTGTTCCCCTTGCGGAAATGTTCGGCTATGCAACCGACTTGAGGTCTATCTCACAGGGAAGGGCGACTTACACGATGCAGTTCTCACATTACAATCCTACGCCCAACTCTATCGTAAACGAGATACTTAAGGTAAAAGGACTATAAAGTTAAGGGGAGGGAAGTGACATGGCGAAGGCAAAATTTGAGAGGAAGAAGCCGCATTTAAAT
>CAYSOQ010000210.1:0-3315 GCA_964432685.1 uncultured bacterium | reverse complement strand
AAAGGATTTTAAATTCAGTAGCGAGCATTGCGGTTTCAGCGGTCAAACCAAAATGAGAGGTGCTTTATGACGGGAAAAAGCTTTATTTTTCAAGATATTTACGATGATTATCAACCGAAGATTCATCGCTACATGGGTCGATTGGTAGATCCTTCCGAAGCCGATGACCTGACCCAGGAAGTATTCATAAAAGTGGACAGGGGGCTATCAGGGTTCAGGGGAGAGGCAAAACTCTCTACCTGGATCTATAAAATTGCAACTAACGT
Source organism: uncultured bacterium (assembly GCA_964432685.1). Lineage (GTDB taxonomy): Bacteria > Desulfobacterota > Deferrimicrobia > J040 > J040 > CAYSOQ01. The sequence continues at coordinate 3,049 of CAYSOQ010000210.1, read as the reverse complement.
GGCTATGGACAGGGTGAGGAGTTCCTCCTTTAAGAAGGAAAAAGCGAATGTGCCCGTCACTGAGGAAGGAGTTACCGGGCAGGACAGGGACCTCTTAACGGGGGAGAAGAAACCTTCGATAGAGAGGCAGCTCATCCGTTCCGAGATGGGCGAGTGCGTGCGCGAATTTATCGATGATCTTCCCGAAAATTACCGGGCTGTTATCGCCCTTTCAGAAGTTTCGGGGATGAAAAATCGCGAGATAGCTGAAATTCTTGGAATAAGCCTCGAAAGCGTGAAAATTAACCTTCATCGTGGCCGGTTAAAGCTCAAGGAAAAGCTCGCAACAGGCTGCGATTTTGATCGGGACGAGGAAAATGTCCTTGCCTGTGACCGAAAGAGCCCTCCAGATAGTTCAGAATAAAATCGGCCTGATATGAATTCCAGGTGTATCCTTTCTGATTTGGTATCCGTCTATATGGTCAAAAGGAGGTGATACAGATGAGCACAGTAGCAACTTTCTGGGAATCATACTGGTGGATAATCCCTATCTTGATGTTCCTCCTCTGCTATTTCGGTATGAGAAGAGGCAGTGGTACTGGAATGTGCGGTTTCGGACCTGGGCATTCAGATACAGGGCATGTTAGCCCTTCCGATTCGGCGACCGATATCCTCGATAAGAGGTATGCCCTTGGAGAGATCAGCAGGGAGGAGTACGAGGATAGAAAAAGGACGATCGGACCAGGAAATAAGTAGAAAAACAAAATTAAAGGAGGAAAGGAAAATGGAAATGATGAAGAAGATGATGGATTGTATGGGTAGCATGGGTAAGGAGGAGAAAGAGAAGATGATGGAGAAATGTTTCGCCCACGTGAAAGAGCAGTGTAAAGCGGAAGAGGACAGATCTGATAAAAAAGATTCAGATGAAACGGCCTGTTGCCCTGATATTAGCAAGTTCAAAAGCTGCTGTCCGGACATGATGGAGAAGTTTAAGGGAGAGATGAGGGGCTTCTATGAGGGTGAAGCTAAAAGCGAAACAAAAAAAGAGGCTGATTCAAACTGCTGTAAGTGACTTAAATTCAACTCCCGTTTGGGATCGCCCCAGGGCGAAGAAAAAGGCTCCTTGTGAGCCTTTTTTATTGGAATGAAGTTTTTATAACCCTGTTTTTCTGTTGCCAGCATTACAGGGTCAAAACATTGATGCCATGCGGTCGTAGGACTTTCTGAGCCTGATGGATGTAGTATGTAAAAGGCCTTTCAGAAGTTTTACCCCCAATTCGGGGTTTTTCTTAATCAGCTTGTTGAAGTTATCCCTGCGCATCATGATGAGGGTGGAATCCTCAGCAGCAACAGCCGTTACCGGGCCGGGATGGTCATCCAGGACCCACATCTCCCCTACGATCGCCCCTTCGCTCAAGATACCGATTACGACCTGTTTCCCTTCGAATTCGGTACTTTTTGAAATCTCGATTTTCCCAGATACGATAAGTGCCACATAATCACAGACACTTCCCTCCAAGCAGACGGTCTCGCCTTTGTACACATTTACGGATTCGAAGAAGGATTGTGGAAGTTCCCTGATATCTTCCCGGGTCAGGTAGCGGAAGATGGGAAGATCCTTTTTGATCCATAGCTTGATTTTATCAGATAAGTTTTCCATTTCACCCTCTCCTGCTTTAATGGATGGTCAAGATATTATACCTGAAAAGGTCAACTACTCATTGAAAGGAGGGGAAGGGAGATCCTTCTCCCTTCCCCGTGGGCCTGGCATGGGGCAACTCTTACTCTTCGCTGCACTGCTTAAGCTGATCTTCTACTGCGGCAAGCTCTAGTTTCAGTTGATCACGATAGTTTTCCATTTTTCCAATTTTTTCGCTCTTTGAGAAAAAACGGCGGGAAAATGGCCCGCATCCACATCCGCAGCAGCCACAGGTACAACCTGACATGCCTGATCCTTTAAAGCTTTCATTCTGACACATGTTTGATTACCTCCTTTGCATAATTTAAGTATGTTAATTGCTACTAAAATACTTTCCCAAAAAAAAAGGGTTTCACCCCGATTTTTCAAGACCGTCGATTTCCCCCTCGACCAGCTTCAGCTCTTCTTCCAGTTTATTTTTAAACTTTACCAGGAACTCCAATCTCTCACATTTATCATCTTCTCCCGCAGATTCGCCCTTCACAGTACCGATACATCCGCAGGAACAGAGGCTGGTTAGAAGCCTGTAGCACTGAAGCAGGGCTTCAGGATTGACCTCGTAGGGGATCCAGTACCCCTTCCGTTCGTTACTCACCAGGCCAGCATACTTGAGTATCTTCAGGTGCTGGGAAACCGCTGAAGGGGTAATATCCAGTTTCTTCGAGATATCGCTTACTGTCATTTTCCCCATGCTTTTGAGCAGTTCGATGATCCTTATCCGGGATACTACGCCGAGAACCTTGAAAAGCTCTGCCTGTTTGGTCTCCATATCGAACCTCTAATTAAGTAAATACTAAAATACTACACTAGATGGATAGATGTCAACCTTTTGTTTTCCATGGGAACAGTTCTTAATGATCAATATGTGGCAAGGCTGGTGATATTTCCCGAGCCTGGAAGCTGGCGGGTCCAAATTATAGCTTCGAGCCCCGTTGACAATAAATCTCCATTGGAAAGCAGGGCAAATAACTCTCCCCCGGTTTGAAAGAAGCGCTCAACCATCTTTCGGGGCCAGGGAACATCCAATCCCATTGTGGCATGGGCCCAGCTCACGCCTCCATCGTGGGACTCTTCGATCCGCCCTCCTTTTGACACCCCATCTGCAGGGCCTAAAAGTATGTGGAAAGGATCGGCGGGATCTACCCACGCAGCACGGCAGTAACACCTGTAGAGGCAGTTCCAGCTCTTTCCCCCGTCGTGGGAGCGGAAAAGCCCCCCTCCAGTGGATGCAGTAACGAGATCGGGCGATGAGGGGTGGACCGTAATGGAATGCACATCAGGGTGAATCATAGGCTCGGTGGCCCGGTCCATATCCGGGCTCCCGTCACTTCCCTCAACCAGTTTCCAACTTGTACCCCCATCGGTTGACAC
>CAYSOQ010000209.1:0-3322 GCA_964432685.1 uncultured bacterium | reverse complement strand
AACAACTGTTCCCGGTTTAACTGGGATCTGGGAACTTTGAACAGGGAACTACTAACTCACCAATGAATGTGTATCATCCCAGTTTAATGGTTCCGGAAGGATTTTAGGGATCGTATGAGATGACCCGTATGATCCCGATCGCTTCTCCGTCACTCCCCGTGGTCACCGTATCACTTACCGATATGAGCCGCGTAATTCCCCGGGATTCTATAAATCGGTTCACTTCTTCATCGAGCTCTTCAAGCTGTTTTTTTACGTGGAATATCTTGAGTTGGTTCGTGAAGGTTTTTATCTTTGCCATAATTGCACCTCCCCTGGAAAGGATATTCTTTAATTGTAAGATTCCACTAAGGAGGGAAACGTTACACTTCTCCCTGTTGGGTTGAATCGCCAAGGGCGGAAGAGAGGATATGGGATAAATTGTTGATAAGGGATGAATTAAATATGGTCCCTGAACTCTCGCGCATCAAGGTTATGATCTCTTCGAGACTCCAGTCTCTCTTGTAGGGACGTTTACTCCTCAGGGCATCGAAGAAGTCCGATACCTGCACGATCTGTGAGCACACGTGCTGGACCTTTCTGAAACTCCGCCTTTCCGGATATCCATTCCCATCGTATCGCATGTGGTGCTCGTAGGCCACGATGGCAGCGAGGGGTGTAACACCATCCAGTAGGGTGAGATATTTGGCCCCATAGATGGTATGCTTCTTTATCTCTTCGAATTCTTTCTCGTCCAGCTTCCCTTTTTTCTCGAGTATATCTGTTGGTACGAAAAGTTTTCCCACATCATGGAGGAGTGCGGAGATTCCAATATCCCTCAGCAGGCTTCCCTTTATTCCAATAGTTTCCGCCTGGATCATTGCAAGTATGGAAACATTTGTCGCATGTGTATATGTATATTCGCTGTAAGTACGTACTGGGCTGATGAGTTTTAAAATGTTTACTTCTTTCCTGAAGGTGCCAATGAAATTCATGACGAGTTCTTCAAGGCCTGAAGTGTTCATCTTCCTGAAGGGTGAAATATTGTGGAAGGTATCCTTTACTTCATTGATAATCTCTTCAGGGAGATCTTCAGGGCTAAGACCCGGCAAGATCCTTTCCTCTTCGACCGTTTCCGTGGAAGGGTCTCGTGAGCCTGCTCCCCTTTTCCCAAAACGGACCGACACAAAACCAAGCTTTATGTGGCTGTAGGTTCTGTCAATTTCACCCGGGCTCCCGAGATCCCCTATGAACCTGAGGAGTTCTCCCCCTGTGAGACCCCTCAGGAGCTCGATCCTGCTGAACCCCTTCCTTTTCATTTTTTTTATGAGGTTTTTTTCATGGATACCCGGGTTCTTGATTGCCATCTCGTTTACCACGAGTTCGTCTCCCACGATCATTATGGGCACATTTGCCCTATCGGTGAAAAAGTTTCCGAGGTTGGAGAGGATATCTTCCATCTGCTCTCCAACTGACGGATGATCCCGGGAGTAGAGGGAACTGGTGGATACTGACGACATGAGAAGAGTTATGAATCGTCTTGTCTGTTCCATGGTCCATTCCTCAGAATCATCGGTTTTTCCCCTTCTGTTTCATCAGTTTCAAAGATTCCTTCCTTATATGGGGATTCTTCGAGCGGGCTCCCCTCCTTACGAGTTCTTCTACGGCGTCGTAAGGATAAAATTTTAGGGAGCGGAATACCTCTTCCTTCATCTTTTCTACTAACCCCTTGAATAGAAAACTCTTCTCTGAGAGAACTTCTGAAATGGCACTTAACGCCCGAGGATCACCGATTTCTCCGAGGACTCTAATGAGCCCTATCTTCCCCTCGAGATCTTTTCCCGTTACGCTTCTCCTCTTCAACCCGGCGATCACAAGAGGCACCGCTTCACGGATCCTGTATCTTCCTGCCAATTCCAGGCCGAGGAGTTTATCCTCGTCCTTTTCGGAACCGATATATACCAGTATCCTCGATGGCCCCCCGGGATCCTTGTGGTCCAGGTGTATCTTGAGTGCTTCCGCTCGGACTCTTAAATGGTCGTGATTCAAGTAGTGCCGCCCCAGGTCCAGGACATCCTTCCCTCCGCATTGGTTCAGAATAAAGAGCATATTCCGCGTGACGAACCACATCGGGTCCTCAAGTCGTGCGGCTGCTTCCCTTGCGGCATCTTCCTTGAAAGAGATGATTAGTCCTATGAGAAAGCGCCTCACACTTTTCGCATCCTCTTCCACCAGTTGGTCGAGAAGAGGTCCCACGATTTGGCTTCCAATTTGTAGACAGAGGCTTGTGGCGTCTTCCCTGTTGAGCCTGCCTGATGAGCGCATGGCAGAAGCCGTTCGGTGGACGAACTCTTCCTTCTGGATATGGTCCAGTAACTCTTCTCTGATTTCAGGGGTTCCCTTCTTTACTTCCTCATTATTGATGAAATCAAGTATTTCCAGGAGAGCCCCACACTGGCCTGTTTCGACGAACCAGAGGCTCTTTTCCTTAAGGATGGAGATGTACTTTTCCTTCTCTTCTTCTGTGAGAGGAAGCGTCGCAATTACTTCAAGGATCATCTTGCAGTTCTCCCGTTCCAGGACCTCTTCTCTCAGTTCCGAGGCCATCTCCTCTCCCTCTTTCCCGACAATCTGGGAAATGTCTACTGCCATAAGTTTCTTGATCTCCTCCTGGTACCTCTTGGTGACGAATTCGCTGAAGTTCCCCTCTTTGAGGAGATCCCTAACATCGGGAGAGAGGAGGATATCGTCCATGACCAGGCTATCCCCCATGGTCACATCTTCTCCAAGGATTTCCCCAATCCCTGAGAACTTGTCCAACAGATTTTTCAGCGCATCGGGGATGGTGATTTCCTGCTCATCGATTACCCCGAGAAGGTTGATGATTTCGTCTACAGAGAGCCCCTCGATGGCCCTGTTTGTTCCCTCCATGTCCATGGAGATATTGTTAACCGCTGAAGAGAGGAACTGTTTCTTTATTCGGGGGTTAAGTGAATTGATGACATCGAAAAGCCGCCTCAGCTCGGGAGTGGAGAATTTCCGTTCCGAAGACCTTCTCACGTAGGCAGTGATCACACGGTCGTAACTCTCCTCCTTCAGATTATCTTCCCCAGCCCTGTTGACGATTTCCGCTAAGAGGTGGGGTTCCATTTCTGCTACCAGCTCGGAGGTTCCCTCGGAGTTTAAGGTCCCTGACATGAGCCCATAGATGTATTGCTCCCAGATAGAGCCCTCATCCTCCCTTTTCCCTTCGACCTCGTTTGACCTTGTTTCTTCAAAGGAGTAGGCGCCGAAATGGATGAAGCCAACTCCGCTATGGGACTTTCTTGAGCACACTCCCTCC
>CAYSOQ010000208.1:0-3332 GCA_964432685.1 uncultured bacterium | reverse complement strand
CATTTTTCGCAGAGAAGGTGACCCCCGAAGCGATCAACTTCATGGCGAGGTACGGAAGGGGGCTCATCTGCCTTGCAATCACAAAGGAAAAGGCAAAACAACTCAATCTCCGCCCCATGGTGGAGGATAATAAATCCCGTTTCGGCACAGCTTTTACAGTTTCAATCGAGGCGAAGACCGGAGTCACCACAGGGATCTCGGCTTTTGACAGATCGACCACTGTTCAAGTAGCCATCGACGAGAATTCCACCGAGAATGATATCGTGAAACCAGGGCACGTATTTCCACTTATCGCAAAAAAAGGGGGGGTCCTCGTCAGAACTGGCCAAACAGAAGGTTCTGTTGACCTGGCCCGGTGTGCGGGGTTGAATCCCTCAGCAGTCATTTGCGAGGTAATGAAAGATGACGGTACAATGGCCAGAACGGAAGATCTAAAGGTATTTGCACGGGAGCATGGGCTCAAGATAATCACCATAGAGAAAATCATCGAATACAGGATGAGACGTGAACGCCTCGTAGGTGTTGTGGGGGAAACCTACCTTCCCACTAAATACGGAGATTTCAAGGCGATTGCTTTTAGGAATGAGATGAACGGGGAGGTCCACCTCGCACTGATCAAGGGGGAAATCCAAGCGGAAAAACCTACACTTGTCAGGGTTCACTCTGAATGCCTGACTGGAGATGTGTTCGGTTCTAGAAAGTGTGATTGTGGGGATCAACTATATAATGCGATGAGAATAATTTTCGAAAGTGGCCAGGGAGTGCTCCTTTACATGCGACAGGAGGGGAGGGGAATTGGACTTGCGAACAAGATTAAGGCTTATGCGCTTCAAGACGAAGGGTACGATACAGTCGAAGCGAACGAGAAACTCGGCTTCAAACCCGATTTAAGAGATTACGGTATTGGTGCCCAGATCCTTGCCGAACTGAAGGTGAAAAGTATAAGACTCCTGACTAATAACCCGAAAAAGATCATCGGACTGGAGGGGTATGGACTCAAAGTTGTGGAGAGAGTTCCCATCGAGATCACTGCCAATGATAAGAATGCATACTACCTGAAGACGAAAAAGGAAAAAATGGGCCACATATTGAGTGTGGAATAGGAGGAGACCGTGAAGATAGTAGAAGGAGTCCTGAAAGGGGAGGGTTTGAAAATGGGAGTCGTTGTTTCCCGCTTCAACAGTTTCATCACGGAAAGGCTCCTCACTGGTGCCGTGGATGCCCTCACGAGGCACGGAGTAAAGAAGCGAGACATTGTAGTATACCGGGTACCCGGTTCGTTTGAAATACCACTTGTGGCGAAAAAACTTGCATCTTCTGGATTGTACGATTCCCTGGTATGTCTCGGGGCACTGGTTAGGGGGCAGACACCCCATTTTGATTTCATAAGCTCCGAGGTTACCAAAGGCCTCGCCCAGGTTTCGATGGAGAGCGGAACGCCTGTATCGTTTGGGGTTATCACCGCGGATACGACTGAACAGGCGATTGAACGTGCGGGCACCAAAATGGGAAACAAAGGCTTCGAAGCTGCGGTATCAGCTATCGAAATGGCCAACCTTTTGAAAAATATATAAACAGGCCTTAATTTTCACCATCACAGGGAAGGAAGGTATCATTTGCGCCGGGAAACCAGGAGAAAGGTTTTTCAGGTACTCTACATGAGCGAAGTGTTGAATATTGATCCTGTGGAAGGGGGAGAACTGTACCTGGGAACCTTTGGAGGAGTATCAGAGGGGGAATATTTCAGGGAGACCCTGGAGGGGATCTCCCGAAGAAAAGATGAGATTGACAGACTCATCGCCGAGTCTGTGAAGAATTGGCGTTTCGACAGAATATCCATCGTGGACAAAAACATTCTCCGTCTCGGAATATTCGAACTTAATTATTCGGGTTTCCGTATTCCTTACCCCGTTGCAATAAACGAAGCTGTAGAGATTGCAAAAGCCTTTGGAGCCGAAGAATCCGGGGCATTTATAAATGGGGTGCTCGATGCCCTGGGCAAACAGTCATCAAATGAGAGGGGCACAGAAAATTGAGATATGATCCATGGAAAATTGAAGCAAAATGGCAGGAAAGATGGGAAATGTCGAAGGCCTTTAAAGTAGAAGTAAACCATGAGATACCAAAGTATTACTGCTTGGAAATGTTCCCATATCCGTCAGGAAGAATTCACATGGGTCATGTGAGAAATTATACTATCGGAGATGTGATCGCCCGTTACAAAAAGATGAGAGGGTACAATGTGATCCATCCCATGGGATGGGATGCCTTCGGACTGCCTGCTGAGAACGCGGCAATGAAGGAAGGTGAACATCCCGCCAGATGGACATATACCAATATTGAATACATGCGTACTCAGCTCAAAGAAATGGGTTTCAGCTACGACTGGGACAGGGAAGTAGCTACATGCGACCCTGGCTACTACAGGTGGGAACAAAAAATTTTTATAGAAATGTTCGAAAGAGGTCTGGCATACAAAAAGCAGGCTCTTCTTAACTGGTGTCCATCCTGCCAGACTGTTCTCGCAAATGAACAGGTAGAGGGAGGCACCTGCTGGCGGTGTGAATCCCAGGTTGGAACGAGGGAACTCGACCAATGGTTCTTGAAGATCACCGATTACGCAGAAGAATTGCTCGAACATACAGATAGGCTTCCTGGATGGCCAGAACGAGTCTTGATAATGCAGAAAAATTGGATTGGGAAAAGCTACGGAGCGGAAATCGATTTTCCCATTGACGGACACGATTCTGTTATCAGAGTTTTTACTACGCGGCCTGATACGGTATACGGAGCGACATTCATGAGTCTTGCTCCGGAACACCCACTTACCCTTGATCTGGCGAAAGAGGCTGGCAGGGGAGAGGAGGTGAAAGTCTTCGTGGACAATGTCCTCTCACAGGACAGGATTGTAAGGACCAGTGATGACACCGAAAAGGAGGGTATCTTTACCGGAGCTTATTGTCTAAATCCCTTCACCGGTTGGAAGATGCCTGTCTATTCTGCCAACTTCGTCCTCTCAGAGTACGGAACTGGGGCAGTTATGGCTGTACCTGCTCATGATCAGAGGGATTTTGAATTCGCGCGAAAGTACGATCTACCCATTGTAGTTGTGGTTCAGCCGGAGGGAACTGATCTGGATGGGGACACATTGGTGGAAGCCCACGAGGATGAGGGAGTTATGGTGAATTCGGGGGGGTTTGACGGACTTCCGAATGAAGAGGGTAAGGAGGCAATCATCCACCACATAGAGGGAGAAGGGATAGGGAAACGCGCCTTCACTTACAGACTGCGTGATTGGGGGATTTCGAGGCAGAGGTACTGGGGGGCTCCAA
>CAYSOQ010000207.1:0-3349 GCA_964432685.1 uncultured bacterium | reverse complement strand
TTTCCCGATATGTACGAACACATGTAGAGGCTCTCTACGACATTGATGAGACCACGTTTTTGAGGGCCTTCTTATAATTCACAACGGCTTTGGCGCTCTCCCCCCTGTAGCTGTAGAGGAGCCCCAGATTATTATAGCCTTCTGAATATTCGGGATCGATCTCGATTGCTTTTTTGAGGTATCCTTCCGCGACATCGAAATTTCCCATCTTCATATACGCCAGGGCTATGGCATTCTTGATCTTGGTGTTCCGCGGCTCGATCCTCTCTCCCTCGAAGAACTCGGCAAGGGCCTTGCTTGCATTTCCCTGTTGAAGGTGTGTTACGCCGAGTTGGAGCCTCGCCATTGCCCCCCCCTTCATGCTGGGTTTGTGAGACGCGCACGATGGCAAGAATGCCAGAATACAGAGTACCCCTGTAACGATGCTTTTCTTCGAGATCAAAGTATGTATGCTCATATCAGGTCTCCTACTATGAGACGAAGCTTTTCCCGCTCCTCCTGGGGGATCAGCTTCCCCGCCGTCATTATCGCATTTTTCAAGGATTCTCCACAATTGCAGGGGCCTTTCCGGGAAAACCTGTCTGCCACTTTTAATATGATTTTCCTTGCATTGGATATGTTGCTGTTCAGCACCGCAATTACCCTCTCAGCGGTCACATCTTCCTCGCTCTCGTGCCAGCAATCGTAGTCGGTGGCAAGAGCCATAGTCCCGTAGCAGAGACCAGCCTCTCTTGCAAGTTTTGCCTCTGGAATATTCGTCATCCCGATCACATCCACTCCGAAGGAGCGGTACACGAGGGATTCAGCCCTTGTGGAAAACTGGGGTCCCTCGATGCAAATGTAGGTCCCCCCCATGTGGACCCTGTTGACCACCTCATTTGCCCCCTCGTAGATTAGTGGCGTGAATGAATCGCACACAGGGTCCGCAAAAGCTATGTGCCCCACCACCCCCTCGCCGAAGAAACTGTTGACCCTGAATTTCGTGTGATCGAAAAACTGATCCACCACAACGATGTCACCCGGTTTGATCTCCTCCTTCATGCTTCCCACGGCACTCACCGAAAGGATGCAGCTGGCGCCCATTTTTTTCAGGGCGTAAATGTTCGCCCTGAAGTTAATATTTGAGGGAGAAATCCTGTGCCCCCTTCCGTGCCTGGGAAGAAAGAGTAAAGTAACATCCCCATATTCCCCTACGATAAGCCTGTCTGAGGGAAGGCCAAAGGGGGTATCAACCTCCACTTCTTCGCGAACCCGTACTCCTTCGATTTCGTATAACCCGCTCCCCCCGATCACTCCCAGTACCTGTCCCATCTGAAGCCTCCCGAGAAAAAATATACATCAATATTATGTGAGTGTATCCTTCCTGTCCAAAGCAATTTCCCCCTCTACTACCACCTTCCCTGACAGCTGGCCGCAGGCGGCATATATATCGGCACCCCTCTCCTCCCTGGTAATAGTCCTGATGCCTCCACCTAAGAGGATCTCCCTGAAATCGTCAACCTTTTTCCTTTCAGGGGCCCTGAACATGGGATCACCGTGAAGGTTATAGGGAATGAGATTCACCTTCACGTTGCTGCCTCGCAGAAAACGAAGGAGTCTCTCCGCATCCCCCCCACTGTCGTTGACACCATCGATAAGAACATATTCGACGGTAATCCTCTTCTTTTTCCCCCCATCAACACTCCTCAGGAAGCCGATTATATCTTTGACGGGATACTTTCGGTTTACCGGCATCAAGCGGTCCCGAACCTCATCGGTGGTAGCGTTCAATGAAAGGGCAATCGAGACATCCACGCGGGACATAAGGTTTTCAAGTACAGGTATGATGCCGCAGGTGGAAATGGTGATTTTCCTTGAAGAGATAGAAAATGCAAATACGGAGCGGAGGATGTCTATGACTGGAAGTAGTTCCTCCACGTTGTCCAATGGTTCCCCCATCCCCATGAAAACTACGTTTGAAATGGTATTTCCCCTTTTATTCAGGATTGATTCCACATAACATATCTGCCCTATGATTTCCGGGGATGAAAGGTTCCTTTGAAAGCCTGCCCCGCCAGTCGCACAGAAGATGCACCCCATCCTGCATCCAGCCTGGGTGGACACGCACACGGTCCTCCTCTTCTCCTCAGGAATCATAACCGCTTCAACATAGACATCGCCTTCCATGGAAAAAACAAATTTCTCCGTCCCATCCTCCGATCGAAGAGAACGGACCGGCTGGAGGGAGGATACGTGGCAGTCCTCCATTATCTCCTCACGGAAATTCCTGGATAGATTCGTCATGTTTTCTATTCGGGTTTCACCCTTCTGGTAGATCCACCTGAATATCTGCCTGGCCCGGTACCTCTCTTTCCCGTACCGGCCGAGGAATTCCTCGAGTTCCGGAAGACTCAACCCCTTGAGATCCCGTTTGATTGCCATTATGCCCTCACAAAAAAAAACCCTTTCTGAAAACTATATCAGAAAGGGCCAAAATTGCCTTGCATGGTTGCTCTGCTACCTCAACTCGACCTCGCTGAAAAAATATCCTATTTCCTGGACCGCCGTGTCAGGCCCGTCACTCCCGTGAACGATATTCTTCTCGATATCGGAGGCGAAGAGAGCCCGTATCGTACCGGGATCCGCCTCCTTCGGGTCTGTGGCGCCCATTACATCCCTGTTCCTACGGATCACATCATTTCCCTCGAGAACCATTACGACAACAGGCCCCGAAGACATAAACTCTATAAGGCTCGAAAAAAATGGCTTATCACTGTGAACCGCGTAGAACCCCTCCGCCTGGGAGCGGCTCATGTGGAGCATCTTCATTGCTCTGATGGATATGCCCTCTTCCTCAAACCGCTGGATTACCTTCCCTAGAATTCCTTTCCCAACTCCATCCGGTTTGATTATACTGAGAGTCCGTTCCACCTTAAAGGTCCTCACTGACTGACTTTTTCCTGGGCCAATTTGTATCCGATCGAGAGGGCCATCTTGTTCAGTTCCTCCGTCCCCCTGGGCACGCGGGATAATACAGCTTTCTCAACCGAGGCGAAACTCACTTTTTCAACGAGGGCAGTAATCGCCCCTATTGCCACAATGTTTGCCACGAAGGCCTTCCCCACCTTTTCCTGGGCAGTCCGGATGATGGGGAGCTTGATCACGTTGAAATTCCCCTCCGGCAGCTCCTTGACGAAGTCCTCATCCACGAGGAGGATTCCCCCATCTTTCAGGTCATCGCAGTACTTCATGCAAGATTCCTGGGTAAGGGAGAGGAGGAGGTCAATAGAGGTCGCCTTCGGATAGTTGATCGTCTCGTCGCTGATAATCACTTCCGATTTGCTTGCGCCCCCCCTCGCCTCGGGGCCGT
>CAYSOQ010000206.1:0-3350 GCA_964432685.1 uncultured bacterium | reverse complement strand
TTTTCTCACGAGCGCGGAGTGTATAGTATTCTGAATGAAAGATGTGGATGGAATCTACTGGCCAGGGAAACTAACCGGCTTGGACTGGACCTCATTCACTGCCCCTTTACTACCTTCGACCTGGACGGGCTTGAGCCCCCCGTAGTTCTCACCTTCCATGATCTCCAGCAGGAATTCTATCCCCACTTCTTCTCAAGGAAAGAGCTGAAGAACCGGGGGAAGAGCTACCGAAGATCAGCAGAAAAAGCGACACGAATCATCGCCATTTCGAAATTTACCAGGGACTGCCTTGTGGAAAGGTATGGAATCTCCAGGGATAAAATTGACGTGGTATACCTGGGAAAGGATGAGGCATTCCGGGTCATGGACCCTGAAAAAGGAAGAGCCCTCCTTGAAAGAAAGTATTCCCTATCCAGGCCTTTCCTGTATTACCCCGCAGGACTGTGGCCTCACAAGAACCATGGGAACCTCCTTGCGGCGATTAAACTCCTGAAGGAACAGCACTCTTTTCCCTGTGATCTGGTACTTTCAGGCCTCTCCCTGAATGCAAGGGAAAACCTTCAGAAGAGAATAAAGGAATTAGAGTTGGAAGACAGCATTTCCTTCCTGGGATTCCTTCCCTTCGAGGAACTTCCTCTTTTTTATAATACAGCGGTCATGCTCGTCTTCCCCTCCCTACACGAGGGATTCGGCCTGCCTGTAATCGAGGCCATGGCATGTGGCTGTCCCGTGGTATGTTCCCGTACTTCCTCCCTACCAGAGGTCGCGGGCGATGCGGCGGTTATTTTCGATCCTTCTTTACCTGAGGAAATTGCCGATATGATCTGGAACCTCTGGGAAGACGAGGGAAAGAGGAATGCCATGAGTGAAAGAGGGCTCAAGAGGGCGGAAGCCTTTTCCTGGGAAAAAACCACGAAAAACACACTGGACGTGTACGAGAGAACCTTACGGGTTACCAGCTGATTCCCCGATATGGTGAGTGATACGCAGTGTGGTATCATCAATTTCTGGGTGAAGAGCTATGAAGTGCAGGATATGCAATAATGAATCAACTCTTGCCTTCCGGGGCAAAGTCATGGCTTCTTACGAAGGAGCCTACCATCATTGTTCCCGGTGCGGGTTTCTCCAGGTGGAAGATCCATTCTGGCTGGATGAAGCATATGAGAACCCCATCAATCCCTTCGACACGGGTATTTTGACGCGTAATCTCCAGTTTGCCGACGCCGCATCGATCCTTGTCTACCACCTTTTCGATCACCGGGGAAAATATTTAGATTATTCGGGAGGATATGGAATTTTTACACGCCTCATGAGAGATAGGGGGTTCGACTGGTATTGGAAGGACCCCTACACGGACAACCTCCTCGCCCGAGGATTCGAACACAGAGGGGGAGACCCAATTTCTCTCGTGACAGCCTTCGAATGTTTCGAGCATTTCCTGGAGCCAAGGGATTCGCTTGAGGAAATAGTTTCCATCTCCCGAAATATCCTGTTCTCCACAGTACTGCTTCCCGACCCTCTGCCGGGGCCCGGTAAGTGGTGGTACTACTCCCCGGAACATGGGCAGCATGTATCCTTCTATTCCTGTGAATCTCTCCGGCAACTGGGAAAGCTGTATGGCCTGAATTTCGTATCTAATGGACACAACCTTCATCTCTTCTCGGAGAACCCGGTAAGGGAGGGAAAATTCAGGTTTTTCCTTAAATACAGAAAATATTTTCTCCTTCCCGTCAAGCGGAAGATGCAGAGCAAGACCGAGAAAGACATGAAAGACCTTGTGGGGAGAAGGTAATCTGTCCCCAACTGAAAACATTCCTTCACTCGGGAAAGGGCGACCTTTAGTACGCGCGTGGGGGAGCTTATGAAAAAGGAAAAGATTCTTTTTATAGAAAGGCAGCTCGAGCCGGGCCTTGTGGATGGGAAACTCTCTGCCCTGGCTCCTGGATTATCTGACTATTTTCACATTACCCTCTGCCATGTTCCCTCTCCCCCGGGAAATCCTGAGAAGGAAAACCTTTTGTCGCTTCTCCCCCTGGGATTACGTGTGAAGAATGTCCTCCATTCCGTTCGCTTCGATTGCGTTCTCGTAAGGAACATTCTCGATGTCCCCTTCCTGAGAAGTACCCGCCTCTTAAACGACCGCCTCCTTCTTGAAGTGTCTCCCCATGAACCCATCGATATGGACGGGGACGAGCATTTTCTCTCGAAACAGGAGTGGGTATTCAGGAAGAAATTGAGGAAAGCAGCGAAGGCAGTCAAGGAAATCCTCCTAGAGGGAAACCATCAGATGAGATCTTTGAAGAAATTCAATCTCAATGTGCGGAGAATACCCCCATTATTTCCCTCCGTCTTGGATGGTAGAAAGGAAAGGAGAAGGGTAAAATTTATCGGGTTTGCAGGGACAGGGAGAAGCGTGAGCGCCATGAAATCGATGGAAGGGGCTTTTGCAAGAATATCGAAAGAATTTCCCTCCCTTGTCTTTACCGTTTCGGCAGACAGGTTTGTAAAATTAGACCCCCCGGTTCGGTACCTTTACAACAAGCTGACTCTGGAGAAGGCGACGCAATTTTTCTCCTCCCTCGATCTCTTTATTTACCCGGCTGGGAGGGAGGATGGCTCCTCCTGTGGAAACAGTCCCTTCATTCTCCACGCAATGGCCCACGGGGTCCCCTGTGTCGTGTGGAGGGGATCCATCGACGAAGACGTTTACGTTGACGGGAGGGACCTCTTCCTGGTGTCGAGCGAAGAGGAGCTCTACCGGAAACTCACCCTTCTTGTGCGTAACAGAGACCTCAGGGAAATGATGGCAGAAAATGCCTACAAGAGAGGAATCACCTACTTCTCCCGGGAAGTCGTATCGAGAAAATATCTCGAAACCCTCAGGGAGGTCACCAACAGAAAATGAACCTTAAGGAAAAGGAGATAATCCTCGTCTTCAAACCCGGCCCCATAGGTGATTTCATCCACAGCCTGCCTGTTATCTACCATCTCAAAAAAAAATACCCGGAGTGCCACCTAATCGCTGTGACAAACAGTAACCTGAGTGACCTCGTTGAAGGAAACCCATTTATCGATGAGGCAGTATATGTCACCCCGGATATATTCAGAAACGACCTCTTAGGGTTCCTTCGTTTCATCTGTTATATCCGGGGAAAAAAACTGGACCTCTTCGTTGACCTCAAATCTAATGTCAGGTCTTTTATCATCAGGATGCTCTCCGGGGCAGCAACAAGGGTTCATTATAGAAAACAGAGAGGTACGCGGAAAGATGAGGAGCGCTTACACGCCATCGAGAACCTCCTGGAAACCATCTATCCTGTTACCGGTAAGGTTTTTCCTGATAATTTCAG
>CAYSOQ010000205.1:0-3374 GCA_964432685.1 uncultured bacterium | reverse complement strand
CTTTGAACTCGGAACTATTATTTATTATTTTACAATTATTTTACAATTCCCTGTCATAGTCTCTATCCCGATCCACTACCATGAGGAAAAACAAATGGAGACAAAGAGATGAACAGAACCATAATGAACATAACGATTGCACTCGCCTTCGTCGTTTCGTCCGCATATGCAGGAGAGACCATCAACGGCGCGGGGGCCAC
This sequence comes from uncultured bacterium, assembly GCA_964432685.1. Taxonomy (GTDB): domain Bacteria; phylum Desulfobacterota; class Deferrimicrobia; order J040; family J040; genus CAYSOQ01. The sequence continues at coordinate 3,174 of CAYSOQ010000205.1, read as the reverse complement.
TTTTCCCTATCCCGTATATTCCGCGTGGGCATTCCAATATTACAAGGATACGGGGATAAAGCTGAACTATCAGTCCATCGGTTCGGGCGGTGGAGTAAGGCAGATCACAAACAGGACCGTCGAGTTCGGCGCATCCGACGCTCCAGTGACACCTGCCGACCTCACGAAAAAGAAGTTTCTTCAGTTCCCTGCCATCATCGGGGGAGTCGTCCCTGTGGTGAATGTGAAGGGAGTAAAACCTGGAATACTGAAGCTTACCCCTGATCTACTTGCCCGTATTTTCCTGGGAGAGTTGAAGAAATGGAATGACCCCGAGATCCGTGCGGTCAACCCCGGGGTCCCCCTTCCCGGTTCGCCCATCTCAGTGGTACACCGTGCAGACGGATCGGGAACTACAGCCATCTTTACCACCTATCTCTCTTCCGTTTCTCCCCAGTGGAAGGAAAAAGTTGGGAAGGGTAAGTCGGTGAACTGGCCCAAGGGCATAGGGGGAAAGGGTAACGAGGGGGTGGCAAACTACGTCTTGAGGGTTAATAACTCTATTGGATACGTGGAATTCGCCTACGCAAAACAGAACCGTATGAGCTACGTAAAACTGGGGAACCAGAGCGGAAACTTCATATCTCCATCATTCGACGCCTTCAAGGCTGCTGCCGCATCGGCAAAGTGGGATCCGATAAAAGGGTACTACCTCTGGCTCGTAAACGCCCCCGGAGAAAAATCATGGCCCATCGCGGGTGCTTCCTTTATTCTCCTGGCGAAGGAGAAGGAATCAGCCAATAAAAATGTCGTAAAATTCTTCGACTGGGCCTTTGAAAAGGGAGATGAAACAGCGGTGAAACTCATCTACGTGCCCCTTCCAAAATCGTTGAAGGAGAACATAAGGGGTTACTGGAGGAACAACGGGATCTATTGAGGATCCGGGGTATGGATTTTGGATAGAAAGAAAACACAGAGAATTTTCAACACGGGGTTTTCCCTGGTCACTCTCTTTGCCGCGATTCTCGTACTCATCATCGTCCCCGCCATTTTCCTCTCCCTTGCGAAGGAATCCCTTCCCTCAATCGGCAAGTTCGGGTTCCTGAATTTTCTTCTCACAAAGAGCTGGGATCCTGTGAAGGAGATTTTTGGAGGAGCAGCCAGCCTCTACGGAACCCTGGTGACAACAAGTATCGCGCTTGCCATTGCAGTGCCCTTCTCCATAGGAATCGCAATCTTTGTGACTGAAGTCTGCCCCCGGCCTCTAAGGAGTGTCCTCGGAGGAAGCATCGAACTCTTAGCCGCGATCCCGAGCATCATTTACGGGATGTGGGGACTCTTCACCCTGGCCCCCATCATGGCAGACCACGTGGAACCTTTTCTTCAGGGGACCTTAGGCAAGTTACCCATAGCAGGGTTCCTTTTCAGGGGAACTCCCATGGGGATAGACATATTGACGGCGAGCATCGTTCTGAGCATCATGATCACTCCATTTATATCGAGCATATCCAGGGATACCTTCAGGCTTACCCCCCAGATTTTGAAGGAATCAGCCTACGGGGTGGGTGCCACCAAATGGGAAGTGATCAAAGACGTGATACTGCCTTATTCCCGCCTGGGAGTCTATGGAGGGATCGTCATCGCTCTGGGCAGGGCGCTGGGGGAAACTATGGCAGTAGCATTCGTCCTCGGCAACCGCCACGAGATCGCCACATCTTTCTTCCACGCATCAGCCACCATCACGGTAACACTCGCAAATGAATTCACGGAAGCGGACAGCGACCTCTACCTTTCCTCCCTATTCTACCTCGCACTCATCCTCTTCGTATCCAGCTTCATCATTTTAGCGATCGCAAAATACATGGTGAACCGGATGGAGAAGGTATGACGGAACTTGAAAAGAGAAAATTGAAGCACAAGGTGGCTTTAAGCCTCTCCACACTGGCTACTCTCATGGGGTTTTTCTGGCTTGTGTTCATACTCTTCGACATTCTCAGGCATGGCATGCCCTACATCAGGCCTGCTCTATTCCTGAACGACCCCGCACCTCCAGGTTTTGCCGGAGGGGGCCTCAGGAACGCCTTCGTAGGACAACTCCTCCTCACAGGAGCCGCCGTGCTGATCGGTGTGCCAGTCGGGGTGCTTGGGGGAACATACCTGGCTGAGTATGGCAGAAGGGGACGGCTTGGAAGGTTCATCAGTGCCCTCTCTGACATTATGATCAGCATTCCTTCCATCGTGGTGGGTTCCTTCGTGTACGCCATTATGGTGAAGCCCCTTGGCCACTTCAGCGGGTGGGCGGGGGCAGTTTCCCTCGCGATCATCATGTTACCCGTTATCGTCCGCACTACCGAGGACATGCTCAGACTCGTGCCCTGGTCGATAAGGGAAGCGGCCTTCGCTCTGGGGGCACCCTACTACAAGGTGATCGTGCAGGTAGTGTACAGAGGGGCGGCAACTGGAATATTCACGGGTGTGCTTCTCGCCGTAGCAAGGGTCGCCGGGGAGACAGCCCCCCTTCTATTTACCTCCTTCAACAATGCCTTTTTTTCTACGAACATGAATGAACCCATGCCTTCCCTTACGGTTACCATATTCCAGTACGCGATGGGCCCTTACCGGGACTGGCACGACATGGCCTGGGCTGCTGCCTTCGTCATTACCCTTTTCATTCTCGCCGTGACGATCGTAGGAAGGCTCTTAATCCACTGGAGGTATAAGGATTGATGCATGACATTCGAGAGGACATTATTTTCCGTCTCATCAACTTGAGTTTTTACTACGGCGAAAACCAGGCGGTCCGGGATATCACCATGGAGATCAAGAGAAATTCAATCACAGCGCTGATCGGCCCTTCTGGATGTGGAAAAACCACCCTCCTTCGCTGTTTCAACAGGATGCACGATCTATACAGCGGTAACCGGTACGAGGGAGAACTCTGGTTCCGGGAGAAGGACATCCTGGGAGAGAAGAGCGACGTGATCGAACTCCGGAGTATCATCGGGATGGTATTTCAGAAACCCACCCCTTTTCCCATGTCCATATTCGACAATATCGCCTACGGGCTGAAGCTGAAAGGGATCAGGAACAGGGCAGAGCTTGCTGACAGAGTTGAACACGGCCTCCACCAGGCCGCGCTCTGGGAGGAAGTTGGTGACCGCCTAAAGGAGAGTGCGGGCAGCCTTTCGGGGGGCC
>CAYSOQ010000204.1:0-3406 GCA_964432685.1 uncultured bacterium | reverse complement strand
CTTTCCTGAACGATGCCTACAATCCTGGAGTGGAAGACAGAAACCTATACCTGGACAGAATAGAGATATCTTCCATTGAGGCACCTGCCAGCGCGGATCCTCTGTCCTCACTGCAGGATACACCTGTCCCTGCACCAGCAGATACTCCCCCTGTCGGTTACTCCGCGAGCGCTCTGGAGACTCCCGTCACAGTAGGTGCCTTCCCTGACAACTTCATAATTGAAGCCGAGTATGCATCGACTAAAACTTCTGGAGCCCTTATAAACGGCAACTGGTGTTTGTGGGCTAACGGGACTCTCGCAGAAACAGTGGATATCCCCCGGGGTGGTACCTATACGATAGTTGTCCGTGCCTACGGATCCCCCCTTGAATCCATATGGCCCGTGATGGCTCTTTTCATAGACGGTAATCAAGGGGAAACGACTGTCGTAGATACAGACATATTTACAGAATATACGTTCCAGGTAGACCTGGCCGCAGGAAGTCACACCCTGGGCGTCTCTTTCCTGAACGATGCCTACAATCCTGGAGTGGAAGACAGAAACCTATACCTGGATAGAATAGAAATTTATCCGTTTGACATAACAGCGGTAACGACTGCTACTCTTGCTTGGCAGGCGCCTTCTACTAATATTGATGGCTCTGAACTGACAGACCTGGCTGGGTATAAACTATATGTTGGCCCCTCATCCGGAACTTACATTCGCACAATAGAAGTGGGAAGCTTATTAACTTATACCCTTACTGATTTGTCTCCGGGGATCCATTATTTCTGCGTAAGTGCTGTAGATTTATCGGGAAATGAAAGTATTTGTTCAAATGAAGTCTACCAGACTGGTTACTAAAACGATCTTTGTCCCACGGCAGACGTAAAGCCTCAGACTGATTCTAATGAAACATGTTTTGTTGAAACTAACCTGAATGATTTCTCCATCATTGAAACATTATTAGTTGAAACCGGCATTATTCTCTATTCATGCTCGTCAGATTTCACATACCTCACTTTCCAAATATAGAAGATAACCGGGTAGAGGAGGAGTACCATGACAGCAGCTGTCACAATACCACCAATCATGGGAGCCGCGATTCTTTTTATCGTATCTGCCCCGGCACCGTGGCTCCACATGATTGGGATAAGGCCTGCAATAATCGTCACTACGGTCATGATCGTTGGCCTCATCCGTTTTACAGCTCCATGGTGTATGGATTCCAAAAGGTCCTTCGTAGTCCTCATGAGCTTCTTTTTCTGCCAATCCTCGTATGCCATGTCAAGGTAGAGAAGCATGACAACCCCTATCTCGGCACTCAACCCCGCAAGAGCAATTATTCCCACCCATACCGCAACGGAAAGATGGTATCCCAGAATATAAAGAGACCAGAACGCTCCCGCCAGCGAGATGGGAACGGTGAGCATGACGATCCCCGTTTTTATAAATGACCTTGTATTCAAGTAGATGATGAGAAACACTATGAAGATCGTAATTGGGATGACCATCAGAAGCCTTTTCTTCACTCTCTGCATGTATTCAAACTGTCCGCTCCAGACAAGGTCGTAGCCCGTAGGGAGTTTCACCCTGGAGTTCACCGCACTCATTGCCTTTTTTACGTAGGTTCCCACATCGATCCCCCGAATATCTACGTAAATCCAGAGGGATCTTCTCGCGTTTTCAGACTTTATGCCTGCAGGCCCTTTGTGGATGGAAAGATCCGCGATCTGGGCAAGGGGTACCTGTGCCCCCGTGGGGGTGGGGACGAGGACCCTCTCCAGGGACGCCACATCCTGCCTGTACTCTTCCGGATAGCGGATGTTCACCGGATACCTCTCGAGGCCCTCCACAGTATATGTAACATTCATACCCCCGATAGCGCTCATGATCACGTCCTGGATGTCACCCACGGTGAGGCCGTACCTCGCCGCAGCGTCCCGATCGATGTCAAAATCCATGTAGTTCCCTCCCGTGATCCTCTCCGCGAACGCGGAAAGAGTTCCCGGAACGTCTCGAACCACCGCCTCGATCTCTTCCCCCAGGGAAGCAAGTGTGTCGAGGTTATCCCCCATTATTTTGATCCCTACCGGAGTCTTGATTCCAGTGGAAAGCATATCGATTCTCGTCTTGATGGGCATAGTCCACGCATTGGTAAGCCCAGGGAATTTGATGGCCTGATCAAGCTCCCTGATCAGTTTTTCCGGCGTCATCCCGGGACGCCATTTCTCCTCTGGCTTGAGCATTATGGTTGTTTCCATCATCGAAAGAGGAGCGGGATCCGTGGCAGTTTCAGCCCTTCCCACTTTTCCGAAGACACTTTTCACCTCGGGGAAGGTTTTGATAATCCTGTCCGTCTGCTGGAGAAGTTCTTTGGCCTTTGTGATCGATATTCCTGGAAATGTCGTGGGCATGTAGAGGAGGTCTCCCTCGTAAAGGGGAGGCATGAACTCCGACCCGATCCTGGAAAGGGGCACAAAGATGCTGAGCATGAGAGTGAGGATGAGGATAATTGTGGTCTTGCGGTGCTTCAGCACGAAGTCAACAACAGGATGGTAGATCCTTATGAGAACCCGGTTGACAGGGTTCTTTTCCTCGGGGGGTATTTTTCCCCGTATAAAATATCCCATGAGAACTGGCTGAAGAGTAATTGCAAGAAAAGCAGCCCCTGCCATAGCATAGGTTTTAGTAAACGCGAGAGGTTTGAAAAGCCTTCCCTCCTGAGCCTCCAGGGAAAACACTGGGAGAAAGGAAACGGTGATGACCAGGAGAGAGTAGAAGAGAGCCGGTCCCACTTCCTGGGTCGACTCGATGACGTTTACCCACACGTTTCTGTCGGGATAGCGCTCCTGGTACTTGTTCATGTTCTCCACCATGATGATGGCAGCGTCCACCATGGCTCCGATTGCGATTGCAATTCCTCCCAGGGACATGATATTCGCATTGATCCCCTGGTAAAACATGATGATAAAGGAGATCAATATAGCGATGGGAAGAGTGAGGATAGCGACAAGGGCGGAGCCGAAATGGAGGAGGAAGATTATAGACACCATAGCGACGACAATACTTTCCTCGATGAGCTTGTGTTTCAGGTTTTTAACCGCCCTGTTGATCAGATCGGACCTGTCATACACGGTTTTGATCTTCACCCCTTCAGGTAGGGATCTCTCGAGGGATTTCAGCTTTACCTTCACATTTTCGATTGTCTTAAGGGCGTTTTCTCCGTAGCGCATGATGATTACGCCCCCCGCAACATCGCCGGTTCCGTTCAGATCGGCAATCCCCCTGCGCAGTTCTGGCCCCAGCCGCACATCCGCCACATCCCGTATGTAGACGGGAGTACCTCTCGAAACCCCAAGAGGGATTTTCTCGAGGTCTTTAATATTCTTCACATACCCAAGACCCCAGACCATGAACTCCGT
>CAYSOQ010000203.1:0-3431 GCA_964432685.1 uncultured bacterium | reverse complement strand
CCTCGCTTCGGGGGAGAAGGCGGTCGCTACGACAAACAGAAATTTCGTCGGGAGAATGGGCCATCCGGAAAGTGAAGTGTACCTGGCGAATCCCGCAGTTGCGGCCGCTTCGGCTGTGGCCGGTAGAATATCGGACCCCAGGGAAATCATTTAATCAGGATTCCGGCGGGGGGTTCCCCTTCCAGGAAAAGGAAAAACCCTTCAAGGAGAGGTACCATGGAGATTCGAGGAAAGGTATGGAAATTTGGTGATGACGTGGATACGGACGTAATCATCCCCGCGAGGTACCTAAATATGTCTGACCCCTCAGAACTGGCTGCCCACTGCATGGAGGACATCGATCCCTCATTCATCGGGAATATGTCCCACGGAGATATTATCGTGGCGGGGAAGAATTTCGGTTGCGGTTCCTCCAGGGAACATGCCCCCCTTGCGATAAAAGGAGCAGGAGTGTCCGCTGTAGTTGCCCGCTCCTTTGCGAGGATCTTTTATAGAAATTCCTTCAACATGGGTCTTCCCATATTCGAAGCGGAAGAAGCGGTGGACAGGATTCAGAGAGGGGATGAAATCTCCATATCCATGTCTGATGGGAAGATCGTCAACCTTTCGAGAAATGAGAATTACGAGATAAAGGCAGTGCCTCCCTTCATGAGGGATCTTATAGAGAAAGGTGGCCTTATGCCATATATGGTAAACAGAGCTGGAGGGAAGAAATGATCTGGAAAGTGGCGGTATTCCCCGGTGATGGTATAGGGCCGGAAGTCGTCCGTGAGGCCCTTAGGGTTCTTAATAAAATCGAGGAACTCCGGGGGGTATGTTTTGAATTCGAGGAAGCCCCTCTGGGAGGAGCTTCAATCGACGAGTACGGGATCCCCATGACGGAGGAAGCATTGAAGACCTCCAAGGCTGCACATGCAGTCCTCCTTGGTGCCGTGGGTGGGCCGAAATGGGATGCCCTCCCCTTTGAAATTCGCCCTGAGAGGGCCCTGCTGGGTCTCCGGAAGGAACTTTCTCTCTTTGCTAACCTGAGGCCAACGAAGATATTCGAACCTCTAATCGATGCATCAACGGTGAAGCGAGAGGTGATAGAAGGAGTCGACATCATGGTTGTCAGGGAACTCACGGGGGGTATTTACTTCGGGGAACCCAGGGGGATAAGGCGAAGAGATGACGGGGAGGAAGAGGGGATCAATACCCTGGTCTACACAAGGGGGGAGATCGAGCGTGTGGGAAGGATCGCTTTTGAGATCGCCAGAAAGCGAGATAAACGGTTGACATCCGTGGATAAATCCAATGTCCTCGAAGCTACTGGACTATGGAGGGCTGTGATTTCAGAACTTCAGTCGGAATATGATGATGTGACGCTCAACCATCTCCTGGTGGATAATTGCGCAATGCAGCTCATACGGTATCCTCGTCAGTTCGATGTGATCGTTACGACCAACCTCTTTGGGGATATCCTCAGTGACGAGGCATCCATGCTCACAGGATCCATAGGAATGCTCCCCTCTGCATCGCTCGGGGGTGAAACTGGGATGTACGAACCCGTACACGGGTCAGCGCCTGACATTGCGGGGAAAAATATGGCAAACCCACTTGCCACGATCCTCTCCTGCGCGATGATGTTACAATATTCTTTTCACATGGATGAAGAGGCCCTGCTGGTAGAGAAAGCGGTTGACAGGGTCCTTGTGGAAGGTTACAGGACGGCAGACATAGGGATTCCTGGTGGGCCGATAATAGGGTGCAGTGAGATGGGAGACAGGGTGATGGAGGAACTGGAAAAGGTCCTGGTTTGATCCCCATCAGTCTGAAAAGTAATACGAGGTGTAAAGGTGGATGGTAAAGAGTTCAGCGTGGCGGTAGCAGGGGCGACGGGAGCCGTGGGGAAGGTTATGCTGGAAATCCTGGAAGAGAGGAATTTCCCGTTGAAGAGCATAAAGCTTCTCGCCTCACAGCGGTCTGAGGGCATGAACCTGGAATTCAGGGGAGAGAGGATCCCCGTGGAGGTTCTCAGTGAGGATTCTTTCAAGGGGGTCGATATCGCTCTCTTTTCCGCTGGTGCAGCGAGGAGCCGGGAGTTTGCTCCATCTGCGGTTGCGGCTGGCGCGGTAGTTGTTGACAACAGTTCCGCCTTCAGAATGGACCCGCGTGTCCCCCTGCTAGTCCCCGAAATGAATTCTCAGGATTTAGAACAGCACGAGGGGATTATTGCGAATCCAAACTGTACCACCATTATCACCGTGGTGCCCCTCAAACCCCTTCACGATTACGGAAAAATCAAGAGGGTAGTCGCGTCATCCTACCAGGCAGTTTCCGGGGCGGGTGCGCAGGCCATGGAGGAATTACGTATCCAGACGGAGGATTTCGTCTCAGGAAGGAAAAGTACGCCCAAGATCTTCCCCATGGAGATTGCCTTCAATCTCATTCCCCGGGTCGACACGGTTCAGAAAAACTTTTATACCCGCGAAGAAATTAAGATGGTGAATGAGACCAGAAAGATCATGGGGGACAATAGCATCCGGATAACCTGCACCACAGTGAGGGTCCCTGTGTTCCGGGCCCACGCCATATCGGTGAACGTGGAAACTGAGCGGAAGATTCCACGGGAGATGGCCATGGAGCTAATAGATGCCTTTCCCGGGTGCTCGGTGATGGATGATCCTGAAAATGATCTATATCCCACGCCCCTCTTCGCCTCGGGAAGAGATGACTGCTACGTTGGGAGGATTCGGGAGGACGATACGGTAGAGGCTGGTCTTAATTTCTGGGTGGTAGGCGACCAGTTGAGAAAGGGGGCGGCCCTCAACGCCGTACAGATCGCCGAGGAACTGGCCTCGCAGGTGCTCTCCTCTTAGAGCATATGAGAAATATACTTCTTGTTCTATCCTATGACGGTAAGGATTTTTCAGGATTTCAGGTTCAGAAAAATAGTCCAACTGTACAGGGTGTCCTGGAAGAAGCTCTTTTTGCTCTGACACGGGAGAGAGTTCGGGTTACTTCCTCCGGCCGCACAGATGCGGGAGTACATGCCCTGTGCCAGGTGGTGAACTTCCAAACAGGGAAGCGGATATCAGCGGAGAATTTCTTGAGGGGGTTGAACGGGCAGCTGCCTCGAAGCGTGAGGGTCAGAGAAGCGAAGGAAATTGATCCAACGTTCCATTCGAGAAAAGATGCCATAAGGAAACGTTACTGTTACGTCATCTATAACGGGCCCGTGTTCCCTCCATTTTACAGGGGGTACGCCTGGCATATTCCCCATCCCCGATTGGACATGGATCTGATGGCCGAAGCCTCGTTACCCCTCGTGGGGGAACACGACTTTCGGGGGTTCATGGGAAGTGGTTCTTCGGTGAGGAATACGGTGAGGGTCCTCGACTCGGTAGATCTGAAACGGGAAAAATACTTCCTTGTGCGTTCTTGCCAAACCT
>CAYSOQ010000202.1:0-3456 GCA_964432685.1 uncultured bacterium | reverse complement strand
CTTCGTGCGTCCATATACTCTCTTGTGAGGGCTGCAAGTTTCCCTGGCATGGCGGCAGGATATTTGTGCTCGAAGGCGTCTTTGATCGATTTTCTGAGGGCCTTCATACTTATGAATCCGCTCGCTTTCGCGATGGCGCCCAGAAGGACCATGTTCACTCTCGACCTTTCCTGGATGGCGATCTCCATGGCGTCAATAACCCCCACGGTTCCGCTTCCGATCTTCATGTAGTCCCTCGCTTCGTCTGTGCTCTTATCCGTGTTCAGGATTACTACCCCTTCGGGTACGAGCCCTGCAGTCACTGGTAGAGTATTCACCATGGACTCATGGAAGATTGTGAGGATGTGGGGTTCCTCTATCGGACTGTTGATCCGTATTTTAGTGTTTTTCCCCGCAATTCGGACGAAGGCCTTTACCGGCGTCCCCTTCTTCTCTGATCCATAGGATGCGAAGGCGGATGCATTCAGGCCCATTCCGAACACGATCGTCTCTGCAAGGATCTTCCCTGCAACATTTGCCCCGAGACCGCCAATAGATTCCATTCTTACTTCATAGAAGCCGAATTCGTTTTTCATCGGCAGCGCTACACTCTTCTTCCTGGATGATTTGGACTTAACAGCCATACTCCCTGCTCCTTTACACTTTAATAAATGGTCTCATTCTAATTAAATAACAGAGAAAATCAAACTTCTTTTTACATATCCCTCCTGTAGGCAATCGCTTTCCCCACAGTCAGTTCGTCGGTATATTCCAGGTCTGCCCCGATGGGCATTCCGTATGCAATCCGTGTCACCTTCACGCCAATGGGTTTTAGGAGCGAGGAGATATAGGATGCGGTGGCTTCCCCTTCAACAGTGAGGTTCGTCGCCATGATCGCCTCTCTTATTTTTCCTCTCCTGACCCTATCGACGAGATTTTCAATTGAAAGGTTTTCCGGCATGACCCCATCTATGGGGGATATTGCCCCTCCAAGGACATGATACCTCCCGTCAAATTCTCTACTCCTTTCAATTGGAATGATGTCCTGGGGTTCCTCCACCACGCAAAGGGTATCCCCCCTCTCTACATCCGAACAGATCTCACACAGGCTTTCTTCTGAAAAGTTACCGCAGGATTCACAATATTTCAGTTCTTTCTTCGCCCGCATGATGGAGTGGGACAGGCGCTCTGCCCCATCCTCATCCATCTTCAATAGGAAAAGGGCCATGCGAAGGGCACTCTTCTCGCCCACGCCGGGGAAGGAACAGAGGCTCCTTACGAGATCTCTAAGTGGTGCAGGGAAATAGTTCATCAGAATAACCCTGGAAGATTAATCCCTCCCGTAATTTTTGCCATCTCCTCTTTCACAAGTTCTCTGGATCGCTTGATTCCCTCGTTCACCGCAGCAGTTACGAGGTCCTGGAGCATATCCACATCTTCGGGGGATACTACTTCTTTCTCGATTTTTATCGATAGAAGTTCTCCCTGCCCATTTACCAGAGCGGTAACCATTCCTCCCCCCGAGCTCGCCTCGATTGTTTTTTCCGAAAGTTCCTTCTGAACCTTCGCCATTTTTCCCTGTATCTGCTGTGCCTGCTCTAGCAGGTCATTCATGTTGCCCAACTCAATCCTCCTCATCTTCTTCAGGAGAAGAATCATTTTCAATGGGAAATGGCCCGGAAAAACTTTCTTCTCCCAGGATATGGCCTGTATCCTTTTCCCCGCCCTTCATCCTACGTATGGAAGCTATCCTTGAACCTGGGAACTCCCTGAGCAGATCAATGACCACCGGGTCGGAAAGCACTTTGTCTTCTAGCTCGGATCTCTCTTCATCAGGGTTTTTTCTCGTCCCTCCGGCAGGAATCCCCTTTGCCAGCTGAATTTTCGAAGGCTTCCCGAGAATTTCGCCCACCGTTGTATTTATCATATTCCATTTATCGGGTTCTTTCAACTTCTCTAGAAGAGCATCGTATTCACACTTTATGGTAAGACATTCACCGTCATAAGAACCTTCCATGGTTTCCAGGAGCCCTTTAAGGACATGCATCTTCTTTGATGCCACCCTTTTAATGAGCGCTCCCCACAGATCGACGCCCTTCTTCCCATCGAGATCTTTTTTTTCATCCCTCCCATGAGTTCCCCGGGCTTCCTTCTTCTTTCCCCTCTCCCCTCCTTTAGACCAGGTGATCTCTTCTTCCCTCCGCTCTCCTCCGGTTGCTCTTCCCTCACCCACTCCCAATAGATCCCGAAAGGATATTGCTCTTAGGAGCATCGCTTCGAAGCCAGGGAGGGGAAATTCGGACCCGAGAATGTCTCTCTCACTCTTAAGAATTACGTCAAAAAGGAAGAGGCTCTCTTCTCTCGCCATCTTCCGGGCCATCTTTTCTATCTCCTTCGTTACTTCCTCTGATTCCCCCCGCATGATTACCGGGTCCCCTGTGAACTTGAAGAGGGCAACCTGGCGGAAAAAAGATAGAACTGAACTGTACAGATTTTTCAGGTCCGCCCCATTTTCATACATGGAACGGAACAAACGAACCGATTCACCTGCACTTCCTCCCACGAGGGCTTCAGCGAGCCTGGTTACCCCAGCTGAATCAGGATACCCAAGGATTTGCACCACATCTTCGTAACTCACATCCCCGTTGGAAGATAAGGCACACTGTTCCAGGATACTCAAAGAGTCTCTCATCGACCCGGAAGACAGGCTGGCGATATAGGCAAGTGAAGGTTCATCAAACTTGAAACCCTCCACTTCGGACACACGTTTCAGGTGTTTCTCGATCATGCCCGCAGGGACAAGACGGAAATCGAACCGGATCATCCTTGATTGAACGGTATCAGGGATCCTGAAAGGTTCCGTAGTGGCAAAAATGAACACAAGATGGGACGGAGGCTCTTCAAGGATTTTCAGCAACCCGTTGAAAGCTTGACGGGAAAGCATGTGAACCTCGTCGATAATATACACACGGTACTTTCCCCTTGAGGGAACGTAGACTGCCGTTTCCCGCAACCTCCTCACATCATCGATTCCCGTGTTGGAGGCACCATCGATTTCCAGCACATCCGTGGATAGTCCCGAGATGATTTCCCTGCATATATCACAGCTATTACACGGGTCAGGGGGAATACCAGACGTACAATTGATGGCTCTTGCGAAAATCCTGGCAGCTGTAGTCTTCCCCACGCCCCTCGTCCCAGTAAATAGGTACGCGTGGTGGACCCTTCCGGTGACAACAGCATTTTTCAGGGTAGAGGTAACATGGTCCTGCCCAACAATCTCATCAAAAAGGGCGGGACGCCACCTCCTCGGGATGGCTTCATATTCCATAATGGAAAAATCCTGGTAGGAGTAATCACTGGCGGTCAGGTGAACCCGAATCACACGGGGTTGGGCCGCTACCGCTGCTTCCTTCCGGACCTGACGGGATTCACAGCTTCCCGCTGCCCGGGGCCTGGCCGCCAGACATCACCCTC
>CAYSOQ010000201.1:0-3457 GCA_964432685.1 uncultured bacterium | reverse complement strand
TTCTCCCTGTAACCGATGGTTTCTATGACCGCCAGCACGTCTTCCAGGGGGATCCCCCCCCATAAATCTGCATCGAGTTCACAAAACTCCCGGTATGTGATCTCCCCACGTCTAAATACTTCCTGGTATTCTTCAGCCTTTCCGTCCCAGATCCCGAGCTTCTCGTGAAGGTACTGCCAGGAACTTCTAACTTTCGTCAGGGTTCCGTCAACATCGAGGACTATAAGAGATGGCATAACTCCTATTCCCTGTCTTCAATTTGCATGTTTTCATCACCAGGGTCCAACTCGTGGGACTCCAGGCCTGTCATGGATGCAACTTTCATTTCAATTTTTTCGAACCTTCTCCTCGATTCCTCATACTTCCTCCCTGCCAGTTCGATGTTTTTCCCCACTCCATCGAAAAGGATCCCGAATTTTTCCAGGTTCCTGCTGATTTCCTCGAGGTTTCCCCGAATTTCCAGGGCTTCCCTCTCAATTTTGAACCCCTTAAGCCCATAAGCGACTGCGAGGAGGTAGGCATAAAAGCTGCTTGGAGAAACAGGAACTACCTTTTTATTCAAAGCATACTCGTAAAGTCCGTATCCCTTCTCACCCTTTTCATCTCTCAGCATCATCTCGTAGTACACGTTCTCTGCTGGAATATACATCATGGCAAAGTCATATGTCCCTTCTTCCGGCTTGATATATTTTGATGCAATGTCATCTATTTTTCGTTTCACTGAATTTACGAAATCCCTCCTCTCCTTCGGTCCCTCACCACCCGCGTCTCCCCTGTTCAGTCTCGTGAAACTCTCCATGGGAAACTTCGAGTCAATAGGGATCATCTGATCACCAAGGTTTACCACCGCGTCTACCCTCTCTCCCGACCTGAAGGCGTACTGCAGGTGGTAGTTTTCGGATGGGATTACCTGGGAAAGCATATTTTCCAGCATCATCTCACCGATACCCCCCCTCAACTTTGGGGGGCCGAGGATATCCTGCAGTTTGGAGATATCTTCACCCAGAGCCTCCATCCGTTTAGCCGATTCGGATAAGCCTCCAAGGGTAGTCCTCACATCGCCAATCAATTTCACCGTACCTGCCAACTGCTGGGATATATTCTTTTGGGTCATTCCCAGTTGTTCGTTCATCCCCTTCTGGGACACCTTTAGATGCTCGTTGATCGCCCCCGACATGGCGGAGATGTTCTCCACCACCGACTTTATCCCTCCCTCCAGGCCAGACTGCAGGGTCTCATGAGCCCTCGTAAAGGAGTGGGCGAGTTCCTTGTAAACTTTTTTCCCCTCTTCTTCCTGAGCAGATTTCAACTCTGATATTTCCTTATGGAGGGACTGGATGAGTTCTCCTACCCTCACGGAGGATTCATCCTTTCCCCTTCCCTCAAAGAAGTGTTTCATGAGAAATATGGCGAGAATGAGAAAAAACCCCGCTACGAAAAAGGCAAGCAGAAGAATCATGTATGGTGATGCGCTCATCATGGGGCCCTCCCTTTTGGTACCATATTACCACCAGGCGAGAGGGATAAATAAGGGAATCATTCCCTTTTCCCGGATCCACCTGACCCGGGGCCATCATCCTTATCGGTCCCACGGGAATGCAGCTTATGGCCCGACACAGAACCGGAAGGCCAATCCCCGCTCCGCAGATGGAGATCCCTCTGGGGAAATGGTATCGTAACCCCATCTTCTCTGAACCGCCGGTCTATCTCCATGTTGAGTTCGCTCCTGACCTCGAAGATGAGCTGAACATCCACCAGCCATGCGTGGAGCTCGAAATTGAGGGCACTGTCCCCGAATCCAATAAACATGGCCTGAGGTTTCGGGTTCCCTGATATACGGGGATGCTCATCCGCAATATCCAGAAGTATCATCCGGACGAGGTCCACATCCGACCCGTAAGCTACCCCGACGGGAATGACAAGCCTTATCATCCGATCGGTCAGCGTCCAATTCACAACCTGGTTGGATATCATCTCGTTGTTTGGAACGATTATCTCCGACCTGTGGAAAGATCGTACCACTGTAGCCCGAAGGCCGAGTTTTTTCACTTCTCCCATCTCGTCTCCTATCTGTACTATATCTCCCACTTTAATCGGCCGTTCGAATAGGAGTATCAGCCCACTTATGAAATTGTTGGCAATATTTTGAAGGCCAAATCCTATCCCAACCCCAAGTGCCCCCGTGATGATGACAAGATTACTCAAACCGAACCCGAGCGCGCTCAAAGCGAAGATAAATCCCACGAAGAGAAAGGCATACCTGAAGAGGCGGCCGATGGAGATGGCAGTCCCCGTTTCCATTTTTTGCTTTGGAAACACATCATGAATCAGGAATGTCTGTAAGGATGATGAGATGATAATCGATCCATAAAGGACCGCTCCCGCGGCAAGAACATTCCCCATCGTAAACTTCTCATCCCCTATGGTAATCCCATATGAAACGAGGGTCGTAAGTGCCTCTGGAACCGAATCGAACAGCCTCCAGGCCACGAGAGCTAAGAGGAATGCATTCCCCCCAACTAGAAGATCCGTAACGAAGCGCAATTTTCCTGATATTGTCTCTTTGTTCTGGCGAATTATGGCAACTCTGTTCAGGTACGAATGGGTGAGAAGCAGATCCACTACTCCCCGGGCGATCAACACGAAGAGCCATGAAAGGAGTACAAGGAATATGGATTTAATGGTGGCATCTAATAAGTGTGTGGAAAGTGCATCGAACCCTGCCACTTCTGTCATGAGCACCACGAAAAGGATAACCCCCCCTATCGTGAGGGCAGCGGAAAAGAGGGGACTGTCCTTCCTCTCCCGGCTCACTTTTGCGCGCCAGAGACAAAGTGGGAACCCGCCCAGTGCTACAATTGTGACATAAAGCCTGAAAAGGGGTTGGGGTAGGCCAAAAACCCGGAAAAACTGGATGGCGAAAAACAGGGTTGCCAGGAGCGCAACTAGCCACCGTTTCCAGTGGTAGGAGATCAAGCATCCAACCACCCGGGTAGCTGTGAGGCATACGAGGCCCCACAGGAAAAGGCGAAAGAGCGGCGGTGGATTATCGTATAGAGAGAAAAACAGGGAAACACCGATGAAAACCCCTGCTGAGACCGTCCTGTGGAGAAGAAAACTGAGTCCTGATGATTCCTCCAGAAGTAACTGGTAGCGCATCATTCCCCAGATAAGTAAGGCGGATAACAGGAATTGGAGCGCACAGATCCAACCCTGGCTGAGGAAAAAATTAGCCGAGGGAAGTTTTATCTGCCCTATTTTCCTGTTTAACTCTCTAAGTGAGGACTTGACAAGTTGCTGGTAGTATACTTTCGAAATCATGGGGGGAGATGATTTACTGAATATCCCCCTTCTAACAGACTTGAGCATAACGTCCAGTTCACTGAGAATGGGAATGATCTGGGATTCCACTTCCCCGAGTCTCTGCTTAACATTCAGGACAGGTTTCAACCCTGAG
>CAYSOQ010000200.1:0-3460 GCA_964432685.1 uncultured bacterium | reverse complement strand
TTGAAGAAGATGGGTGATGGGGTTTCCTCGAGGAGGTTCGTGCCGAATGTGAGTATGTAATCGCTGCGCTCCAGGTCGAAGGAGGGTATATCCGTTTTCCCCGTTGCCTGAGTGATACCCAGTTCGTTTATCTCCGGGTTCTTCCAGAGCAAAAGATTCGGCGATCCCAGGCTTTCCAGGAATTCACTCAACAGATTTCCAGTTACCGTGTTCCTGTCTCCATATATACAGGCAAACCTTTTTCCCGGTTTCCCTTTCAATGCCGGGGCAATTTTCTTGAGTGCCTCTCCCCAGGATACAGGTTCAAAAATTCCCTCTCCCTTTTTGCCCTTTCTCACAAGGGGCTTAGTGATCCTTCCAGGGTTATAAAGATACTCGAGACCTGCTTCACCCATGGGGCACACAAAACCTCTATTGATGGGGGAAATGGGGTTTCCTGTAATTCTTACGGGAATTCCATCTATGAGACGTACCTTGATCCCACATCCCCCGGGGCACTGGACGCATGTGGAAACTTTCCACGATTCCTTGAGGGGCCCTTTGTAGAGTTTGTCGACCCACTCGTCTGGAACGGCCCAGGTGGGAGAAGCTCCCCCCACCACTGCGCCTGTCACGCCCAATAGTCGGAGAAAATCGCGACGGGAGATCTTCATCTGCTACTCCTTGTGATTTATCGATGGCAAGCGGCACAATCCGTGTTTGCCTGTTTCCTCTTGTGGCACTTCATGCAGAATTTCATGTTAATGGTCACCGCCGGCTTGACGAAGGGAACTGTTTTTTCGGCGACGTTCCCGTGGCACGTAGAGCAGTCCAGTTTCCCTATTGTTACGTGACGCCTGTGTGAAAAATAGGCATAGTCGGGGACCCTGTGGACCTGGACCCAGGGGATTTGCTCCTTTTTCTCGATGTATGCCACAACTTTTGCTTCTTCTTTGCTCTCAGTCATCGCTTCCTCGTGACACTCTACGCAGACTTCGATGTTTGGAATGGAGGCCTTCCTGTGTGTGGTGACCCTTACATGGCAATCGGTACAGGAGAGCCCGGCTTCTTCCACATGTTTCTTGTGACTGTAAGCGATAGGTTGAGTAAAGTTACCCGAATTGGAACAGTTGACGACGAGAGCCGCACAAAATACCAGCAAGAATAGAAATATCCACTTTCTCATAGAGCAGACCTTAATAAATGATTTTTAATCGGATGATATTATACATGAAACAATTTTGAATTCAAGATGGAATACGGAAATACAGGTGGGTAATTTAATTTTTTTCCAAATCCATTGAATATAGAGCCTAATATGAATTAAATTCCATTTGAATATATTTATTGCGTGCCCTTTTTAGGATGATCAGTCCTCTTTCTTCCCCCTCTTTCCCGTGTGGGGGGTCCAGAGCGGATCGGAGAGAAACTTTTTCCTGAGCTTCTCTTCAGGAAACTGTTTAAAAAAGGCTTCTTCGGAAAACTCCATTTTATAAGAAGATGCATAGAAGGTCATGATCTTGTAGGCAAACGAAATTTCCATAAATTTTTCTGGATCCCCATCCCTGGAGGCAGAATCGGGATGGTACCTCTTCGCAAGTTTCCTGTAGGCCTCCTTCACCTCTTCTAACGTAGCCGACTCTCCGAGTTTAAGAATCGCCGCAGCCCTTGCTAGATCTCTATGGGATATTCTCTCAAGGCCCATAATGGGAAATTATACAATTCTTAACAGGAAGGGGGAAAAGAAAAAAGCCTGGCAGTAACACCAGGCCTTTAAATAGTGGGAAGGGGAATAAATTCTGGAGGAGGGGTTCTTCTCCATTATAAATACAGTATACAGTATTTCATTTTTTGTCAAGGGCAAAATGTGGTTTTGAGAGTTATGTTGATATTATAAGGAATATCGTGAATTAAATAGGATTATACTGAATTTCATTCACCTGTTTTCCCGTAGATTATGGATTGTTGTGGTGCTGAATTACCTTTTCCGTCCCAATTGAAAGAAATGAAATGTTGCATGTTGCACAAATTATGATACAATTTCCGGAAATTATGTTTTGGGGGTTGGAATGTCTGTGGGAAAAGGTAAATTCTACATGGATCTGATGGAGTCGGTTTCAGATGCACTCGTTGTGATAGATGAGGGAAAGAGAGTGCTGTCCATCAACTCTGCTGCGTCTATCCTCTTTGGAGCGAAGCGGGAAGAAGTTGTGGGAATGGCATGTAAGGAACTGGTTCATAGCGAACTCTGCGGGGACCCCTGCCCCTTTGAGGAGAGCCGGTCTGAGGGGGATACAGTTGCAAACTTCAATATCCAGCTTTCGGGAAAAAATGAGGGGACTCCCGTATGTATGCACACCTCACCTGTGAAGGTGGAGGGGGGTGCCTTCTCCGGGGTGGTGGAAAATATACGGGTGATAAACCATATCCAATCTCTCATCCAGGACCTGGAAGGAGCCTACGAGGAGTCTCTCGAGGAGAAAAAGCGCGTCGAGGCAATCCTGAACAGCATCGCAGAAGCTGTGATTACTATCGATAAAAACTGGCAGATTACTTCGTTTAACCTGTATGCCGAGAAAATGACCGGATTTACTGCGGGGGAAGCCCTGGGGATGCAGTGCCGCGACGTCATCGGATTGGATCTATGCGGCGAGGGATGCCCTATGGAGGAAACCCTCAAGAGCGGCCAAAATGTCTCTAATGTGGAAACGGTACTTATGGCCAGAGATGGAAGGCTCATCCCGGTTTCCTCCTCCACGGCACTTTTCAGGGGGGAAGGTGGAGAGGTCCTGGGGGGTGTCGAGACCTACCGTAATCTCGAGGAGATAGAGAAAATCGCAGAGGAACGGCGTGCAAGGACCCCCTACAGGGAGATCGTGGGAAAGTCGAGCCGGATCAAAGGAATATTCGACCTCATCGAAGTGATAAAGGACACAGATTCTACGGTTCTAATTACGGGTGAATCTGGTGTTGGCAAGGAACTCTTCGCGAAGGCGATTCACAATCTTTCAAATAGAAGGAAGGGGCCTTTCGTGAAGGTGAACTGTGCTGCCTTAACGGAGGGACTCCTTGAGAGCGAGCTCTTCGGACATGTGAGAGGGGCCTTCACGGGTGCTCTGAGTGACAAGCTGGGGAGATTCGAGTCGGCCGCGGGTGGAACAATATTTCTCGATGAAATCGGTGATGTGCCCGTGTCGACTCAGGTGAAACTCCTCAGGGTTCTGCAGGATCATGAGTTTGAGCGTGTAGGATCATCGAAGACCGTAAAGGTGGACGTGAGGGTGATCGCTGCGACGAACCGGGATCTCAAGAAGTTGATGGGGGAGGATAAGTTCAGGGAGGATCTTTTCTACCGCCTCAACGTGATTCCCATTCACGTGCCTCCCCTCCGGGAGCGGATCGACGATCTTACTGAAATTATAGATCATATTCTCTCCAGGCTTTCAGCAAAGGGGATCAAGTCGGGGAAGGGGGTTTCCCC
>CAYSOQ010000199.1:0-3464 GCA_964432685.1 uncultured bacterium | reverse complement strand
ATCGCTTTGTATACTTTCTCCGCCCCTTCATAATCCTTTTTCCCGAGAAGTGCACCGCCGTACATGATATGCGCCCGGAGATGCGTTGGATTTCTCCTGAGAACTTCCTTTGCTTCCTGCTCCGCCGCCGCGGGGGCATTGGTCTTGAGATAGATCCCTCCAAGAACAAGGTGTGCGCGAATATCCTCCGGGTTGAGCTTTATTGAGTCGATCACATTCTGTTTCGCCACCCCAATGTTCCCTAGACTGGCTTCTGCGACCCCCTTGAAGAGATGGGCCGATGCCATCTTCGCATCAATCTTTAATACCTCTTCGAAGAGAAGTTTTCCTTTTTCCACTTGCCCTTCTGATAGGAGGACTCTCCCTTTTAAAAATTTTGCGAATACATCTTCTTCATTGAGTTCCAACAATTCCCCCACGTAGGTCTTAGCTTCGAGCATTCTCCCTTCTTCAATCAAAACGGCAGCCAGGACCTTCTTTGCATAGGGCGATCCGCTACTCTTGATGACCTTTCTAAGGAGGGTCTCCGCCTTGTCGGCTTTTCCCCCGTAAATGTAATGTCTCGCGAGAGATAGTTCTACCCCCTCCTTCCTGTCGCTAAGTTCGATGGCCTTCAGATATTCTTTTTCACCCTCTATCGTGTTTCCCAGGAGATAATAATAGTTCCCTATGGATAGGTGGGCTTTTTCGGAATTGGGATTAGATTTGATGGCTTTTTTGTACCATTTTACCGCTTCTTCTTTTCTTCTCCTCAAGAGATTCAGGTTCCCCAGACGAATAAGTATCTCTTCATTTTCCGGGTGGATAGATACTCCCTCCTCAAGAATCTCAAATCCTTCTTTAACCTGCCCCATCTTGAAGGCAATGTCCGATTTCAGAATATACCCCTCTATCATGTCAGGCTTGTTGTGTCCCACATCCTCAGAGAGTCTAATCGCATCCTTTAGTTGGCCGGCAGTAATGTACATCTCCCCTAGCCTGACCTTCGCCTCATAATCTTTCGGGTCCCTCTTAACCATTTCATTAAGTTTTTTGAAAGCTTCGGAGTGCTTTTTTCCCCTTATGGCCGATTCGATCATCTTCCACTCAATCGCTCTGTCCTGGGGGACGGCATCCAGGGCATTCTTGTATTCGATCATCGCTTCCGCGAATTTTCCTTTCTGAAAATATTCGTCCCCTTTCACGCGATGGATCCTTTGAAGTTCTTCGTTAGATTCCCCGCATGAAATGAGTGTGATAATGATCAGGAATAATAGCGTATACAATTTGATATTTCTCATGGTTTCTCCATGGTTTATTAATAAATATCGGTTTTTTCCCGGGCTTTCTTGAGCCCATCCTTCTCCCCCTGGAACCCTGCCCTCACATTATTGAAATCTTTCCCTCTCCCAATTCACAATTTTGTAATCATCATGAACATATTATTAAACATTTACCAATGTAATTCAGTCACTTATCTACTGATGAATGTTGGCACCATTATTGCCATTAATCTTACCAACTCATTAAATTTTATACCACCTGCGAGGAGAAATATAAACATGAGCAAATTCGCAATGTTTCGAGGGGTATCATTATTATCATTTATTTGTATGTTGCTTGTACTGAGCGGATGCGGGGAATACAACGGCCTTGGAGGGTTGGGAATGGGGGGTGGAACTGGCTTCTTTTCACAGGGCTCAGTAGACCTATCCTGGCAAAAACCGACTACAAATTCAGACGGTTCCTCCTTGAATGATTTAAATGGGTTTATAGTTTATTACGGGACTTCATCGAGGAACTACTCGAAATCAATAAATGTGGGAAATAACAGCCAAGTAACCATAGGCGACCTCACCCCTGGAACGTGGTATTTCGCGGTTACCGCCTTCGATCACACGGGAAATGAAAGCGGGTATTCAAACGAATTGAATAGTGTTATTAATTAAGGTCTCCTACCTTTCATTCTAAATAAATTTTTCACGTCCGCCAGATTATTCCCTCTCTCATTAATCTTCTCTATTCCACTTCTCCTTTAAGAAAAGAAAAAGTTGAAATATCACTACATTCGTTTTATAATCCTTTCCATTCCCAGAAATCTTATCGTTTTTTGCCCGGGAGCATTTTTAAATGAGGGTGATTTTTAGCGTGAAGAGGTTTTTTGCCTGTGTTCTATTCGTTTTGTGTGCCTTTTTACCTGCCTGTGGAGAATTCACCAGTTCCTGGTATACAGCTACTCCAAGCAGGATCACCGAGGACAATCCCACAAATATTGTTACCCTTTCCTGGCAGAGCCCAACGACCAACGTCGATGGGTCGCCTCTCAATGACCTTAACCGGTATAAGGTTTATTATGGGATAATGTCAAGGGACTATAACAAATCAACTGATGTAGGGTTTAACGCCACTGTATCCATTGGAGAATTAACCCCGGGCATCTGGTATTTTTCGGTTACTGCCATCGATCATTCAGGAAACGAGAGCGGGTATTCCAACGAAGTGGCAAAGGCGATTGACTGACAGGTTACCGAATACCGGAAAAACAAATTACCTCTCCGAGGGTTTCCACATAACTACTCTCTCTCCCTTAAGGTATTTCCACCATGCCACTAGAATCGAGGCGTTCACAGTGAGGAAGTACATGGGGACCTTTGTAAACCAATGATCCTGTGAAATTTTCCTATTTATCGCCAGAATTCCTGTTGCGTAGAAAGCAACCTGGAGAATAAGAAGAGAAAAATAGCAAAATGATCTACCAGATAGGAAAAAGTTAGAGAAGAATGCCGTAAAAAGGAAAAAGGGGACAAGCCATCGGAGAAGTTTGTGGCAGAAATACTGGTAGGAAAAGAGTCCATAGCTCTTTGGGTTTAGAAGCTCCGTATGCCTGAAAAAAGCTGTAATTCCCCTGATCACGGTTCGAACCTTTCTCTCGAACTCTTGTTTTCCGTCGGAGAGGTCCCGGTAATATCCTATCGCTTCAGGATCACTCACTCCCTTCAGTCCCATTTTTACGCACTTTAAAAGGATACAGAAATCACTATCTAAGTCTTCGATTAGATCCTTGCACACCTCTTTTCTCGCTGCGAAGAAGGATCCGCTAAGTCCCACGAGAGAGTTTACTCTCGACTCCAACCTCCTGAGCCACATTTCATATCGTACATAAAGCCCCTCTCCCCCGGCCTCTCCCTCTTCTCCTAACACTCTGTCCTCGCTGCTCACACAACCGATACTGAAATCTGAGAAATTCGAGACGATCTGGGATATCCCGTCAGGGTCGAGAATGGTGGACACGTCCGTAAATACGAAAATCTCTCCCTTCGCTTTTTCTACTGCTTTTTTCTGGGCCCTCTCCTTTCCACCTCTCTCCTCAATGGGGAGAAACTCGATCCCTTTATCCAGATATTCCTCGATAATATTGTTTGTCCCATCATTCGATCCGTCTGAGGCAACTATGATCTGCAGTTTTTCGGAAGGGTATTCGATGG
>CAYSOQ010000198.1:0-3466 GCA_964432685.1 uncultured bacterium | reverse complement strand
TTCGACCCTCCAGGACGACGCAGCGATGGCCGCAGGCGACGCAGCGGATCTTGCCGTTGCCTTCGTCGAGAGCCAGTTCCGGCGCCGAGTCCATCGTATGCCGGTTGAGCAGGTGTGTAAGAGCGATCTCCTGGGTCACGGGCGCGCCTCAGAGGCGACTAATGAGCTTTCTACTATTAGTGTATCGTTTGATCCGCCGGAGTGAAAGAACGATTGCCGCCGGAAGTGAAGAAAGCCATTTTCGAGGGGGAAGGCTACTCCATCCGGGAGAGCGAAACAGTGGGAGAGAAAATGGTCTACTATGCAAGGAAGATAGAGGGAAACAGGGTTATAAGGGTCGCCTATCCCCTCACCTACGTGGATTCCCTCACGAGGGGATTTCTTCGGCAGAACATTACTATCTTTTTTCTTCTGTTCCTCATGATCGGCCTCATATCCGCCTACCTTGCAAGCCGCATCTCTATCCCTGTAAACCGTCTCGATGAAATTACCAACCGGATCGACAAGGGGAAACACCATGTACATTTTCCCCATTTTCGCGATCCCACCATGGCCCGCATATCCGGCCTCATCTACCGTATATACTCCCTCATGAGGGGGGAACAGAAGCGCCTCCTCGAGGAGCAGGAAAAGCTCAACCTGATTATCTCTGTCCTGGACGAGGCTATCCTCTTTCTCGATAAAAATGACAGGATCTTACTCTGGAACGGAAAGGTAGAGGAATATCTATACCTCCCCATGGAAAGTGGGGAGAACATATATCAACTCGTTGACTCTCCCCAGACCCTCAATTTCCTCAACAGGGTCATCTCATCTGAAGGGAGATTGGGAGAAAATATACCTTTCAGGGGGCGGGTCTTCGAAGCCTATACGAAGAGCCTGTCAGGGGGCAAACTGATAGTGTTCTACGATGTAACGGAAAAGGCCCGGTACGAATCCTTCAAGACGGAACTTGTGGGGAACATCTCTCACGAATTAAAAACCCCCCTCTCAATGATCATGGGCTACGCAGAGACGTTGATGAACGACCCCCATATGGAAAAAGAGGTAATGGACCGATTTCTGGAGACTATTTTTACGAGTTCCAGGAGGCTCAATGATCTAATAAATGACGTTCTGGAACTCCACCGCCTCGAGTCTATTGACCACGACTTCTCCATCCCCGAACCAACAGAGGTTTCCGAAGTCAACCAGGCCGTTTCAGGGCTCTTCGAAAAAGTGGATGGGAAAACAATTTCACTTGTTGAGGAAGTCGGGAGAGTATTCGTCCATTTCGAGCATATCACGAGTGTTCTTACCAATCTGATCGACAATGCGGTCAAGTATTCCACAGGGGGGAATATTGATGCATCCATCAAAGGGGTAAAGGGGGGAATCAAAATAGAGGTTGCAGACGAGGGGCCACAGGTCCCGGAAGAGGAATTGATGAGAATATTCGAGCGATTCTACACGGTTTCCAAGTCGAGGGCCAGGGGGAAGTCAGGGACCGGACTCGGGCTCTCCATCGTCAAACACATATCCCAGATTTACAACGGGAGCGTTACTCTCACCCGAAACAGCAATGGGGGAAATACCTTCACCGTGATTCTCCACGAGAGGCCCACAGCCTGACATTCCCCCACAGGTGGATCATGGTTAAATTCTCTCTATTATGGTTGCCGTGGCCATGCCGTGGCCGATGCACATGGTCTGGAGCCCGAGGGTTCCCCCGGTCGCATCGAGCCCGTTTAACAGGGTAGTCATGATCCGTGCTCCCGAAGCGCCAACAGGGTGGCCGAGGGCGATTGCTCCCCCCCAGGGATTCACACGATCCATTTGGGGGTCGAGTTCCTTCTGCCACGCCAACACTACGCTGGCAAAGGCTTCATTCACCTCTATCAGGTCCATTCGGGAGAGGGACAAACCTGAAATACCCAGGATCTTCCTGGTTGCGGGAATGATTCCATCGAGCATGATCACAGGGTCGCTTCCTACAACTACCCTTTGAAGTATTTTTGCCCTCCCCTTGAGGCCGAGTTCCTTTGCCTTTCTCTCTGAAGAAATGAGAAGGGCGGCTGCTCCGTCCGTGAGCTGGCTCGAATTCCCCGCCGTAATGACACCGTCTTTCCTGAAGGCGGGCTTGAGTGATGCGAGTTGTTCCATTGTTGTATCAGGCCTGATCCCCTCGTCCGTTGCCGATTTGAAAGGAAGGATTTCTCTCTCAAAAGAGCCTTCTCGAGTCGCGGCAAAGGCCTTCTGGTGGCTCTCAAGGGAATACTTATCCAGTTCATCCCGGGAGACACTCCATTTCTCAGCGATCATCTCGGCGGATATTCCCTGATGAACGAGATCGTAACGCCTGGCAATGTCCGGATGAAATGGAGCATAATCGGAGCCCAGGGGCACCCTCGTCATACTTTCCACTCCCCCTGCGATTATGAGGTCCATATCCCCGGCGAGAATAGCCTGGGCTGCAAAGTGAACGGCCTGTTGAGAGGAGCCGCACATACGGTTGATAGAGACGGCGGGGACCGATGAGGGAAACCCGGCCATAAGAGAAGAAAGACGGGCGATATTTGCGCCCTGTTCCCCCGTCTGGGTTACACAACCGATGATGATGTCCTCCACCATGGCTGGGTCTATTCCGGACCGCTCCACGAGTTTCTCTAGAACGAAGGATGCGAGTTCGATGGGCTGGGTCTCCCGGAACTGGCCTTTCCTCTTCCCAAGAGGAGTCCTTACCGCATCAATGATTATTGGTTTACTCAAATTCAAACCCCTTTTCTGGTATGGTAACAGGATTTCGTAAGAGCGCACTCCTATAACTCCCAATTCCCGAAAGGGCCTTAATCAGGGGTCACCTGCGTCCCTCTGTAAGTGCTCTGTCCGCCGAGAGAGCCCCTCCCCCCTTAATCATCAAAACCAATGCGATTGCCAGGGCCAGGAGATGATATTCGAATCCTTCCCCCTGCTTCGCACCGAACCAGTTCATGAAAAAACCCATCTTCCCATGAACCATGATGATGGCTCCTGTCATAACAGAGAAGATTCCAAGAGCCGAGACTCGTGTGAGGAACCCCGTAATGAGCCCGAGAGATCCCAGAAACTCGGCGGCGATCACAAGAAATGCGACGATGGGGGGGAACCCCATCTTCCCCGTGAAGAAAGACATGGTCCCCGAAAACCCGTGCCCACCGAACCAGCCGAGGGCTTTCTGGGCTCCATGGGGAAAAAACACGATCCCGAGGGTCAACCGCATAACCAGAGCGGAAAAATCATTCTCAGTCTTGAGTAGTATATTCTTCAAGGGGAACCTCCCAGATTTCAAATAAAAATTTACCTGCTTTTTCTATCCTTAAGATTGTTTTTGAATAAAATAGTTCCCAGAACAAACCAGTTCAGAGTTCCGCGTTCAGAGTTCAGAGAAGCACAAAGTGGTCGGTTTCAACAAAAACATGTTTCAACGAACAGAAGTTTCAGGAAAAGA
>CAYSOQ010000197.1:0-3480 GCA_964432685.1 uncultured bacterium | reverse complement strand
AGAGAAGGAGATGCAGATCGCCATACGGGTGTTGAGAGAGATATCATCCCGGCTCTCCTTCCTCTCGAACGTGGGGCTCGAATATCTGACACTCGAGAGGGCGTCGGGGACCCTTTCGGGGGGGGAGGGACAGAGGATCCGTCTCGCTACGCAGATCGGGGCGTCCCTCGTGGGGGTCACCTATATCCTCGACGAGCCAAGTGTTGGGCTTCACCAGAGGGACAACAGGCGGCTCCTGGAAACACTATTCAAGCTCAGGGATCAGGGGAATAGCGTGATTGTGGTGGAACATGACGAGGAGACGATCAGTAAGGCTGATTACATCGTCGACATGGGGCCAGGCGCAGGAGTCACCGGTGGTGAGGTAGTTGTGTCGGGTACGTTTACGGATGTTTGTTCAGAGGAATCCTCCGTGACTGGGCAGTATCTTTCGGGAAAGAAGAATATCCCTGTCCCAGAGGTGAGAAGGGAGGGGGAGAGGAAATTTCTCAGCATCAAAGGATGCCGGGGGAATAACCTCAAGAAAATCGATGTGGAGATCCCTCTTGGAGTGATCACCTGTGTTACAGGTGTTTCCGGCTCGGGGAAATCCACTCTCGTATTCGACACTCTCAAACCTGCTGTGGCACAGAAAATCTCACTATCAAAGAAAAAACCGGCTCCTTATTCGAGCGTTTCCGGCGTGGGGGAGATTGATGCGCTCGTGAATATCGACCAGTCTCCCATCGGAAGGACTCCACGGTCGAATCCAGCCACGTACACGGGGGTTTTCACGTACATAAGGGAGCTTTTTGCAATGCTCCCCGAGGCAAAAGCAAGGGGATACAGACCGGGACGGTTTTCATTCAACGTAAAGGGCGGAAGGTGTGAAGCCTGCCAGGGAGGCGGGTTCATCAAAATCGAGATGCACTTCATGCCCGATGTGTATGTTACCTGCGATGTGTGCAAGGGAACGCGGTTCAACCGGGAAACACTCGAAGTCTCCTACAGGGGAAATACGGTGGCCGACGTACTCGATTTGACGGTGAACCAGGCCCGGGAGTTTTTCCAGCATATCCCCAGGATTCAGAAAAAGCTTGGAACAATTCAGGACGTGGGTCTGGGATATATTAAACTTGGCCAGAGCGCGACAACACTGTCCGGAGGGGAGGCCCAGAGGGTAAAGCTCTCGAAGGAACTTTCGAGGAGAGCCACGGGAAAAACCCTGTACCTCCTGGACGAACCTACTACGGGACTGCACTTCGATGACATCAAGAAACTACTCGAGGTGCTGGACCTTTTAGTGGAGAAGGGGAACACGGTGGTGATCATTGAACACAACCTGGATGTGATAAAGTCTGCTGATTACATAATTGACCTCGGTCCCGAAGGAGGAGACGAGGGCGGATGGGTCGTCGCCCAGGGGGCACCCGAGGAGGTAGCAGCAATTCATGGGTCCTACACGGGAAAGTACCTTAAATCTGTCCTGGGTAAAGGAAAGAACCGGGTTGCTGTAGGGAAATAGGGCCCCCAAATGAAATCCCTTTCCTATTGACCAATGGAGTGATCTGTGATAATTACCGTGAGGTTGCAGTTGAGGGCCCAGGGGGAACTTAATGGGCTGCGGGGAAATCTTTGAAGAGGAGAAACAAAAAACGGAGCATATACAGGGAGATAGGAAAATTTGCCTCTCTTGGGCTGGAGATGGCCCTCTCAGTCGTGATCGGCCTCATCGTGGGGGCACTGCTCGACAAGAAGCTCAACACTTATCCCTGGCTCACACTGCTTTTTCTTCTCTTCGGTTTTGCGGCGGGGTTTCGAAGCCTGCTTCGGGCTGCGAGGAAAGCGGCGAAAGAGGAAGAAGAGGAGAATAGTTCGGGCAGACAAAGTTGAAACAGGAAAGTGGTGTAAAATCGATTGAAAGATTCATCCTTATTTCTGCCCTCATTGTGGTCCTGTTTTTCCTTTTCTCCGGAATGAGGGAGAAAATCGGCGGGGCAGTCGCCGGGGGTTTGGTTGCATACCTGAACTTCATGGGCATCAAGGAGATTATCTCCCGGGCGCTTGGGAGGCAGGACAAAATCAGGTTTGCAATTGCCCTGCTTTATGTTGTAAAATTCCTCGCGATTCTCGTGATAGTATACCTGTTGGTTACAAGCAAGAGGTTCGACATGGTGGGATTTCTCGCCGGGCTGTCAAGCCTCTTGATCGGGATCTTGCTCGAAGGCATCAAGCGGGCGATTTGGGAAGATAGGCCACCGGAGGCAGATGAATGAATAGAGGACATGTTGTTTCGCTTTCCACGGTTCTCACACTTTTACCCGGGCTTGCATGGGCGGGTGAAGGGCACGGATTTTCATGGTTTGGCCTGGTCAAGATACATGGGCTCCCTCAATATATGATCGGGGCGATTGTCGTCGCTATCCTGGTTGTCCTCGTATCCCTCATCTCTGTGGGGAGAAAAGACCCGGAAGAGCTCATAATTCCCGATGGGAAACTGACCATGAGGAATTTTCTCGAGCTCATTATCATGTTCGTTTTGAATATTGCCGAGGGAATCATGGGAGAAGAAGCGGAAAAGTACATGTCCCTTTTTGCGACCATATTCATCTATATACTTTTCATGAACCTCTTAGGCCTTATTCCTGGCTTCATGCCTCCCACTGATAAGATGAATATAACCGTTGGATGTGCCCTGGTTATCTTTTTTGCAACCCACATATATGGTGTCATGGCCCAGGGGATGCCCTATTTCAAACACTTCATCGGCCCGGTTCCTCTTCTGGCTCCCCTTATGATTCCCATTGAGATGATCAGCCACCTTGCACGCCCCATGTCCCTCTCTTTGAGACTGTTCGGAAATATAACAGGAGACCATCTTGTGGTGGGGATCTTCTTAGGCCTGGTTCCATTCGTGGTACCCACCATATTCTACGGCCTGGGAGTCTTCGTATCATTCATGCAGGCCTTCATTTTCGCGGTCCTATCCATGATCTACATCGCGGGGGCGGTTGAGCATGGAGAAGAGCATTGATTTAGAAGGCGCTCGCCGCCTTTTAAATACAACACAACCCAATAGGAGGACTTCATGTCCAGGAAAGCGTTTTTCACCACACTACTTGTACTGCTAGTTTTAGCAGTTGCCCAGCTGGCGTTTGCGGCTGAAGAGGGCGCAGCCGTGGCCGGATCGAATGTGAAGGCATTCATAGCACTCGCCGCTGGCTTTGGTATAGCCATAGCTTCATTTGGAGGAGCTCTAGGTCAATCCAAGGCCATTGCGTCTGGCCTGGAGGGGATTGCTCGTAACCCTTCTGCCCAGAACAAGATTTTCATTCCAATGATTGTGGGACTTGCCCTCATCGAGTCCCTGGTCATCTACACTCTCGTCATCGCCTTCATCCTCGTAGGTAAGCTCTAAAGAATTAAGAGGACAGACACGCGATGAAAAGGACGCCTCTGAGGGCGGCCTGTATTTTTTTATTACACTTTATCGGGCCCATT
>CAYSOQ010000196.1:0-3481 GCA_964432685.1 uncultured bacterium | reverse complement strand
GGGCGCGGTGGAGGGTGACGAATGCGTACTGAATAACAAGAGCATTTGTCCCGCCGCTCAACCCCACTATTTTCAGATCAGTGTCGCGAACACGTACCGTTTCCCCCACCGAAAGATGAAATTTTGACGCGAAGGCGCCGTCAAGGACGATCTCCTGGTCATTTTCCACAGACCGCCCCTCGATGATGCCCGGCGGGCCCCCTGATACAGCCTCTGGATCGAACCCTGTCAGGTATACCGTTGCCTGATCGCCACCTGTTTTTATCCCGGTGAGAAGAAACAGTACGGCAGAGACCGACTTGACTTCCGGAATGTTTTCAATATCGAAGGCATCTTCGGTAAACAGAATGGAGGTACCCCGCAGTATGTTCCACGCGTTTGAAGAGAGCACCCAGAGATCAGATCTGTTCTTACGGATGTATTCCACCGATCCGTTGGCGACACCGTGATAGGCAGCCAGCAAAAAAAGCATCATTACGATACAGAGGGAAATACCCGCTACGGTGATCGCAAGCCTGAGAGGCTGACCAGTGAGAGTTTTAGCTGAGTATGAGTTCATTCTATTTTCTCCGTCTGCAACTGGGTCAAGGTTTTCCGAGAATTTCTGTACACCTCTTTTTTGCGAGCCGGTACAGACAATCCATTAGTACGGGCCCGCCTGATGTTTGCCAGGTGAAAACCGCCGTAGAAAAATGTCCTGTCTGCAGCAGTGAGCCTCGCTGATGTAACTGGACAGATCTTAATTGAACCGGCAAGCTGCGAGGGCACATCCCGGGGAATGAAGAGCGTCCAGAATGCCACCCTGGCACCGTCTTTTGATACACGGATAATCTCTTTTACGGTCTCTGCATATTCATTATCGGACATGTATTCGAAAACGTTAGAGAGGTTGAATGCGGAATAAGAACTGGGAGGTTTGTTCTTCAGCAGCTGTGTCAGTGACCCTCGTACGAGTTTGATTTTTACGATATTATCTTTCAGGAACCGGAAGTTAGCCTCGGCAAGATACGGATGGGCTGCCTGGAGGTCTGTGTAGCTGCCTTTCAGGATGTACTCCATAAAGAAATTCTCTGAGACAGGAACCTCTGTCAGGCCCCGTTCCGTCCTGGCCAGGAGCTCTGCTCCCACATCGTCCTGCGCAACATACTTGAAATGACCCGGTGACCTGCCTAGATGCCCGAGAACCAGCTTTCCGAAAAACACCCTGAACAGCAATTTCCACCTGAGGTTGTTCCAGACCTTTACGTAGAACTTTCTCTGATCCTGAAAACTGCTTAATGCAAGAAACTCATCGGTTGATCTTGCCGAATGGATCAGGGGCAGAACGAATTTCCGGAACTTTGAAAAGTACCTCTCAAATTTACCTGTGTGGATCAATCCCCTCTTGAGGCACTCATTCCTCGAATCCCAGAACTGCCTGGCTTCCCATGAAAGGGACCCCCTAACCTGTCTGTAAAGTTCCATCCTGGTGTCGGAGTGAGAGGCCCCAACAAAGGCAACAAAGTCTTCATAGCTCAGAACCTGGATGGCTCTCATCTTTAACTCGACGAGATTTATCTGTGCATCGCTCCAGTCAACGGCAGTTATGGACCCGGGGTCCTGAAGAAGCAGGGCAAAGGTATTGTCCCCCCCTGAGGCAATGGACAAAACGTCGTCCTCTGCCGTTATCTGGAGGGCTTCGGTGAGCACCTGCGGGTCTTCCCAGCACTGGGCATAACTCACTTTCATTTCCTTCTCCCCTTTCCAATACCGTTCCGTTTAATGTGACCGATGGCCTCGCCGAACCTGACGAAGGTCTCCACACCACTTGCCGAGTTCTCCAGCAGGTCCCCGCTGAATCTGATAGCCCCCTTCTCAAAAAGCAGGACAACGGTGGATCCCCCCAGCTCGAAATGGCCCTTGCGTTCTCCCTTGAGTACCCTTGCCCCATCCTCGAAGGACTGCCTGATAGATCCCACTGTCAATGCCCCCACTTCAACCATTGCTATCCTGCCAAAGTGATCCGAGTTAAGGAGGGTCTTCATCCTGTAGTTTTCGGTGTAGAAGGGAATAAGGTTTTTCGCTGAATAGGGGCCCCCTGCATTGTATCTGCCCCTGACCGGATCCGAGGATCCGGCAGTGCCTGAGTCAGGGAAGTGAAAGTGGTGGTAATCGCCGAGGGAGAGTCGGCTTATGAACATACTTCCACCGGAAAAGGCCTCGGCCAGTGTGTCATCTTTCAGGAAATCCCTCAGGTTGAAGGTACACCTCTTGATCCTGAACGTTGTGTTCGAATCAACTTTTTCAAATACGAGTACTTTCCCGTCCGCAGGTGCGACGCAGGCATCCGGCCCTGGGTCAACCGGCCTTGACTGCGCCTTTATCTCCCTGACAAAGAAGTCATTGAAACTCGTAAAATCTTCAATCCTCCTAACCGACTCGTTCATATCTATATTCATCTTCCTGACGAAGGGCCTGATCTTGTGCCTGCTTATCCGGGTCCGGTGGAACGAGCCGTATACCGCTGAAAAGAGCCTGTTGAACGTGAGGGCCCTGCGCACCACTTGCCCTGTGGATGTGTTGTACAGCCACCTGAGGAATCCTGCGGCGTGGACCTTCTCCCTGCGCAGCTCTCCGGATTGCCGGTCACAGAAGATTATTGAGATCGTCTTGTTCATGGCTCAAGTCCGTACAGCGCGTATTCCCTCTGAGGTTCCGGTGCAAGGGGTCCGGGCAGCGACCTGGACGGGTTGCCCACCATGCGCAGGGTCATTATTATCTTTTCATAGCCTCTGTTGAGGGCCTGGTTGACGGTGTAGTAAAAACCTGCCCTTCCCAGCCCGCTTCCCCTCGAGATCTCCTCGGGAGTTGCTCCTCCCAGGTGAAAATTGATACGATCGATACGCCTTCTCTTCTTCAGAAACCTCAGTGTAGACATGGGTCCCTTTTTCCCGTTCATCGCCCTGACAGCATCGGCCAACTCTACAAATGCAGCTGCAAATCCGGCGGCCTCGCCGTTTTCGTTGTAGATAAAGGTCACCAGTTCCGGGTCGATGGCCCACCTGCTCCCGGAATAAAGCTGGAGGAACTCAGTAAATGATATGGGAGTAAAACCCGGAAATTTGCTGAATGTAAGACAGATGATGTCATATAAAGACCTCACCTCTTCCCGAAAGCGTCCAGTGTTCATTTTTTCGAAACGGTAGCCCTTTTCCGCCAGGTACTCGTACCTCCTGGCACCACGCCTGATTATCTTTTCAAGGTTTTCCCTCCCCTCCATCTCCAGTGAGTCCCACCTGTTCACAACTCTGAAACCGCAACCCTCGAAATATTCCGGATAGTACGGCTTGTTGTAAGGCTCACCGTTAAAAAGGTCCCTTTCAAAGCCCCTGGTCATGAACCGGTAACCGTGCCAGATGTCGAAATTCATGGGACCCCAGATGCGGACTGCTCCCTTCTCCTCCTTTAGCCACCTCACGGCTGCGCCAATGAGATCCTGTGC
>CAYSOQ010000195.1:0-3508 GCA_964432685.1 uncultured bacterium | reverse complement strand
CTGTGCCTGAACACTCGTTTCGGAGATTATTGGAGCGAGTCCAAAGAATGTGGTGAGTGAGGTGAGCAGGATGGGGCGGAACCTCCTCTGACCCCCGCTGAGAAGTGCGTTTTCGAGGGTCTCACCCTCCCGTCTCCCCCTATTCACCTGATCGATCAGGAGAAGAGAGTCGTTTACCACCACTCCTGTCAGAGCAACCAGGCCGAACATGCTGAGGATACTGAGGTTGAGGCCCATGATGAGGTGTCCGATTACGGCCCCAACAATGCCGAAGGGGATGGCCGCCATGATGAGAATAGGCTGGCTGTAACTCCTGAAGGGAATCGCGAGAAGCGCATAGATGGCAATAAGGGCAAGAATAAACCCTTCCTTCATGCTCGAAACGGATTCATTTCGCTCCTTTTCCTGTCCTTCCATGTTGAAGGACAGTCCCGGATAGTCACCAAGCAAACCTGGAAGCACACTCTGCTTCATCTCGGAGAGTATTTCACCAGCATTGTTGACTCTGCTGTCCACAGTCGCTTTAACGTCGATCACCCGTTTCCTGTCCACACGTTTTATGCTGGAAAACCCATATCCGCCCACCACTGCCGCTGCATGTCCAAGAGGGACTTCTCCCCCATCGGGGGTTCGAATTCGCATAGATTCGAGATCCCATAGGTTTTTCCGTTCCTCCTCCGGGTAGCGAACCATGACCCTCACCTCATTTCTCCCCCTTTGAAGGCGAAGGGCCTCGGAGCCGTAGAAGGCGGACCGTATCTGCCTTCCAAGTTCCTCCTCGGTAATACCAAGGGTGCGTGCTTCCGGCTTTATCCTGATTTTCAACTCCCTTTTACCCCTGTCGTAGGTGTCCTCAATGTCCCCCACCCCCGGGTAGCCGGCAATAACGGTTTTTAAGCGGCGAGATGCCCGGTCAAGGACAGTAAAATCCTCGTGTGCCAGCTGTATATCGATGTCTGCCCCCACATGCATGATGTTTGAGGAGAAGGTGAGAGAGTCCACACCGGGAATTTCCCCCACCGCCTCTCGCCAGCTGTTCGCAATGTAAGTGGCGGGGATTCCTCTCTTTTTTGTCTCCGTGAGAAAGAGGGCGATATTTCCGAGGTGGGATGCCGCCTTTCCCCCCCTTGCGGCAGGCCCACTTCCCTGAAAGGTTCCTCCAACAATTGCGTAGACATCCCTCAAGACGGAATCTCCTTCCTTCCGGTCCCTGTCATACCGGGCTACCACCTCCATGGCCTTATCCACCACGATTTTCTCAACCGCCTCAGTCTCGGCTGAAGGAGTTCCCAGAGGCATCTTAATAGACGCAACTGCCACATCTCCATCAACTGTAGGCATAAAGACAAACTTCAGGATACCCCCCTTAACTACGCCTACAGTCAGAAATAGGAGGGCAACGCCCACTGCGAGGGTTGCAAACCGGTTCCTAACGCATAGGGAGAGGAATTTTCTGTAGGGCCCGGCGATAAACCGGTCGAGGCGGCCGCTAAACCCGGACCTGACCCGTTCGATACCCCTGAATACACCCCGCGGGGATTTTCGGCTTTCTCCAATGGAAAGGTGGGCGGGGAGAATAAAAAGGGATTCCACAAGCGATACGAGTAGGAGTGAGATTACTACGAGGGGGATTACCTTGATGAACTTTCCCATGATCCCCGTGACAAAGGCAAGGGGTATGAAGGCGGCCACAGTTGTTAAAACGGAAAAGATTACGGGAATGCCAACTTCAACGGCCCCTTCATAAGCAGCATCGACGAAGGATTTCCCCATCTGCCTGTGCTTGTAGACATTCTCTCCCACCACTATGGCATCGTCCACGAGGATCCCGAGTGCGAGGATGAATGCGAATAGGGAAATCATGTTGATGGATACACCCAGGGAAGGCATGATGAAGAACCCCCCGAGGAAAGAGATGGGTACACCCAGCATCACCCAGAAGGCGAGGCGAATTTCCAGGAAAAGTCCGAGAGTGATCATGACCAGGATAATCCCATAACTGGCGTTTTTAGTGAGAAGGGCCATACGAGACTTGAAAATTTCCGACATATCGTTCCAGGTGGAGATCTTCACAGAAGGGGGGAGCGATTTCCTCTTCTCCTCAACATAATTTTTTACGCGCCTGGAAATTTCGATGGGCTTCTGTTCTCCCACCCTGAAGACCCTCACCATTGCCGCCGGTTTTCCGTTGAAACGGGCGAAAACATCCGTCTCCTGGAAGGCATCTTTAACCCTCCCGATTTCGCCGAGCTTCACCTCCGTCCCGTCAGGGGTCGCGAGTATGGCAATATCCTCATACTCATCCCCTTTCCTCCGGAGTTCCTTCGTCCGGAGGAGAATCTCCCCTCTGGCTGTCTTTATGGTCCCCCCAGGAAGGTCCATGGAAGCTTTCCGTACGCGCCTGGCCACTTCCTCCAGGGTGAGATTGTACCTTCTCAGGTTCTCCTCGGGGACTTCTATGGAAATCTCGTAGGGACGTACGCCTCCCAGGTCGACCTGTGTTATGTCACCCATATCGAGAAGGTCATTTCTCACCCTCTCAGCCTGCTCTCTAAGTGGCCTCTCACCAATATCTCCGTACACGACCACGGAGATCACCTCGTGACGGTTGAGCAGTTTCGAGATCACGGGCTTCTCCGCATCCTCAGGGAAGGTGACTATGCGGTCCACCTCGCTCTTTATATCCTGGAGAACCCTGTCCGCATCTTCGCCGGTTCTGAGAACCGCAGTAACCACTCCCAACCCCTCGGAAGCAGAGGAGTCGATCTCCTTGATGCCGTCTACACCGCTCAAGTTCTCTTCAACCTGGAGAATGATCCCCTCTTCCACTTCCTCGGGCCCCGCCCCGGGATAGGCCACTATAACCTGTACCCTGTCAAGGTCGATTTCCGGGAAGACCTCCTGCTTGATGGAGTAGGCTTTTATGAGCCCCCCAACGATAAGCACAAACATGAGAAGGTTGGCGGCTACATGGTTCCTGGCCATCCAGCGTACTGCACCTCTCATAATGTTTTATCCTCCATGGAAATCCTTAGATTCATCCCCTCGGCAGCTCCACTTATGTTCGAAATCACGATGTGTTCCCCCTCCCAGGTTCCCCCGTCAATATACACCCTGTCCCGCTCCAGACGGACCACCTTCACTGGACGTATATGCAGCGTATTCCCGTCACTTACCGTCCATATAGTATCCCCGTCCCGCAACGCATTGCGCGGGATGGATACCATCTTCCTGAGTTCCTTTCCCTTCATTTCCACAGTCACGAACATGCCTGTTTCCAGGCTTTGTTTCCCATTTTTACTACCGTCTGAAAGGTGGTAGGGGTCCTTTATGGTTACCACCACCCGGGCCATCCTGCTCCGGGGGTCCACCTCACCCAGTGAACGGTCGATACGGCCTTCGAAGGTTGCCTGGCTGCCGCTCCCCCTGAGTATTACCCTCGCAAAGGATCCTCGCCCGTCCCCTTTCCCCCTGGGGATCTCGAGCCATTTCATCTCCGCCATTGACA
>CAYSOQ010000194.1:0-3531 GCA_964432685.1 uncultured bacterium | reverse complement strand
GAAAGATATCGGGGGGGCAAGGGGCCCCCCTCCATCTTCCGCCCCCTGACGGGTCCGGTGGCTCGTACGGGTCGCCGCCTCCATGCCGAACCAGCCGGCAAGCATGGAACAGCCCGCTCCGGATAAATAGGCAACCCCCGTCCAGAAGCTGAGGGAAGCAGATAGAGCGATGAAGACCACCGCCATGAAAATAGCGATGATCGTGTATTCACGCCTTAAAAAAATCATCGCTCCCTGATGAATCTTCTCTGCGATGGCTACCATTTTCTCATCTCCGGGATCGTACAACTTTACGGCTTTATAGTTCTTAACCGCAAAGTACATTCCAGCGATCCCGAGGAGAGGAACAAGCAAGAGAATAAAAGTCATAACACACTCCTCCAAAAATTAGTATTCGTGATATATATCGCTTAATTACATTATGATTGAATGAGCAAACTAAAACTTGTTATAACGAGATGGCCTTCTTTGTCAAGCACAAAAAATCGCACAATGTTTTATTCCGGGATAAAACAGGGTGGATTTGTCGAAGCCGATCTCCCCTGGAAATTCTCTCACCGAAGATATTGATTGGCGGAGGGGGTGGGATTTGAACCCACGTGGCGGCGCTTAACCGCCAAGTCGATTTCGAGTCGACCCCGTTACGACCTGACTTCGGTACCCCTCCGCTTATTTTCCCCTCCCCTTGACCCCACGAAGGGAACACTTTTTATCCTCGATAAGGGAAATTAGTGCTTCATTATATATTAGTTAATCACCCATTGAAAGAGGGGGGCGAGAGCCAGGTGAAACGAAAAAATATCCGTAAACGGGGAGTGGGCCTGAAAACGTTTCAGGGGTGAAAATACCCCAGGACCTTCCACTGAAATGAGCAGACAATTCCATAATTCAATAATCATATAAATTACTGGGAGCATGAAAAAATTGAAATAAGTATTGACAATTTTATTCTCTGAACATACTGTGTACTGTATACAGTTCATTCTCTTAGGCCAACTAATTGAAAAATACTATTAATAACAGCAGGCTATATGAAGGATAACGAGTCGGATGATGTAAGGGGAATAAGGAGGATAGCTGAGAAGATGAAGAAAAAGCTGAACAGATCTTCCGGGCCGGATAACGATAAAAAAAGGGTGCTACCCGAGTCTCTCACCCGGCTATTGCTCGTATTTATCATTCTTATCGGCGGAGGGCTGGCGCTTGTCAAATTCATCGTCCCTCCATCGCTGAAGGACACGAAAATCCAGTGGGCAGAAGCGGAAAAAAGAGAAAAGGCAAAAAAGATAAACTACGCTGGCCAGAGCGCCTGTGCGGAGTGCCACGAGGAGCAGTATGATGCCAAGCGGAAGGGATTCCACATGAACCTTTCATGCGAGACCTGCCACGGGCCCGGGGCCCCTCACATCGAGGACCCTGATAACGTAACGCCCACCGCTCCCAGGGAAAGAAAATTCTGTCCCCTCTGCCACACATATAATGCATCCAGGCCAAGGGGATTTCCCCAGATCAATCCTGCTGGCCACAATCCTATGAAGCCCTGTTTTAAATGCCACGATCCTCATGATCCAAAGCCCCCCACTGTTCCAAAGGAGTGCTCTGCATGCCATGGAGAGATTGCAAGGACAAAGGCTGTATCTCATCACGTGGGGCTCAAATGCATCACCTGCCACAGGACCCCCAGCCTGCACAAGGTCTCGCCACGGAGTAACAGGCCTACCAAACCTAAAAAGAGGGAATTCTGCGGCAGGTGCCACAGCAAATCTTCATCTGTTAAAGGGCCGCCGAAGATCAACCTCACGACCCACGGGGAGAAGTATCTATGCTGGCAGTGCCATTACCCACATTTGCCGGAGGTAGAATAGTGAACAGACGGAAGTTCCTGAAAAAGTTGGGCTCCTTAATAATATCGGGAGGGGCCATTGGAGCCATCTACCGCTCCTTCCCGTCGATGGCAGCCAAAAACCATGGTCATGGCAGAACTAAAGACACCCTTTACGGGTTCGGGATTCAGGTCAACAAGTGCATCGGCTGCAACAGGTGCGTTGTGGCGTGCAAAACTGAGAACGACGTCCCGAAGGAGCCTTTCTTCTTCCGCACGTGGGTGGAGCAGTACATCATCAAAAGCAACGATGATGTGTCCGTACGTACCGTGGGGATAAACGCCAAACCGGGAGAGTCAGAATCGGAGGAGAGCGTACTGAGAAGTTTTTTCGTCCCGAAGCTCTGCAACCAGTGTAAAAATCCCCCCTGCGTTCAGGTCTGTCCCGTGGGGGCCACTTTCCAGACAAAGGAGGGGGTGGTTCTGGTAAATTCGGAAACCTGCGTGGGCTGCAGGTACTGCATCCAGGCATGCCCCTACGGAGCCCGCTACCTCCATCCCGAAAGACACACTGCCGACAAGTGCACTTTCTGCTACCACAGGGTAACGAAGGGGCTTCTTCCCGCCTGCGTTGAGGTCTGCCCCACACAGGCAAGGCTTTTTGGCGATCTACACAGCGGGGCAAGCCCTCTTACAAGATTAAAGAGGATGCACAAGATTCACGTCCTCAAACCGGGTTTGAACACAGAACCCAAGGTCTACTACTCCAGCTTGGATGGAGAGGTAAGATGAGCCACGAAATGATCCAGAAATTATACGAACTTCTCCCCCAGATAACCGGTTTCATCTATCCTAATGAAATCGAGATCCACTGGGGCCTCCTGATAGTCGTCTACCCCTACGTGACAGGAATCGTTGCGGGGGCATTTATTCTGGCATCCCTGGTAAAAGTGTTCAATGTGAAGGAAGTGGAACCCATGTACCGCCTCTCACTCCTGACGGCACTGGCATTCCTCCTCGTGGCTCCCCTTCCCCTTCTTTCCCACCTGGGGCACCCAGAACGGGCCTACGAGATGTTTCTGACGCCTCAAACGAGTTCCGCAATGGCCATGTTCGGCTTCGTATACGCCTGGTATCTCATGGTGGTCCTCCTGGTTGAAATATACTATGTGTACAGAAAAGATATGATCCTCTGGTCCCGGGAAGAGAAGCCGTTCATGAGCTTCGTGTACAGGGCACTTTCCCTCTTCTCGAGCGACCTGAGTGAAAGAGGGCTCAAATTCGACAAGAAAGCCCTAAGGGTGATCACCATAATTGGAATCCCTTCTGCTTTCCTCCTCCACGGGTACGTGGGGTTCATCTTCGGATCGATCAAGGCAAACCCCTGGTGGTCCAGCGTCCTCATGCCTATCGTATTCCTCTTTTCTGCGATCGTATCAGGTATCGCCATTGTAATCTTCCTGTACATGGTCATCACCCCTATGACGGGCAGGACCCTCGATATCAAATGCCTCGACAAAGCTGTCTCTTTCCTCTTCTACACAGTTATTGTCGACTTTTCCCTGGAAGCCCTCGATTTTCTCCACAGAATCTATGAGAGCGAGGAATCTATCAAGATCTTATCCCAGCTCGTCGTGGACAAGCTCTTCTTTTCCCTCGTGGTCATGCAGTTACTCCTGGGAATGCTCATGACGCTCGGCATACATCTG
>CAYSOQ010000193.1:0-3545 GCA_964432685.1 uncultured bacterium | reverse complement strand
GATGACGCGTGCGTCACCTCGATCCTCTAGTCTCTCCACATTATCGGGCCCCAGACACGGATCATATGGCTCGGCCAACCCGTCCTCGCCATGGCGTCTGTCATCACCGTACATGTGTGGCGCCTTCTCCCACTCGCCACTGTCATCATCCTCGCAGGGCTCTCAGCAATTCCTCAAGACATCCACGAAGCGGCAATGGTTGACGGTACAGGCTTCTGGCGGCACCTCTTTCAGATTACAATCCCTCTCGTTCTTCCCATCATGGTCGTAGCTGTCCTCTTCGGAGTATTCTTCACCTTCAGCGATATGATCGTGATTTACGTCCTGACAAGAGGAGGCCCTTACGACATGACCCAGGTGCTAGCGAGCCTCTCTTTCTTCACTGGGATTGATGGGGGTGACCTGGCCGAGGGGTCCGCCATTGCCCTCTTCCTCTTTCCCGTCCTTGCGGCCACTGCGGTGATGATCCTGAGGTTCGCGCGAAGATCGGAGGTGACATAACATGGCAGGGGGGAGTGTAAGACCTATGAAATTCGGCGCAAAGACTTTAAATTTCGGTATCATTGCGGCCTTCGCTACCTTCGCGGCATTTCCCTTTTACTGGATGCTCGTCACCATGTTCAAGGAAACAATTGATCTATTGAATCCGGCTAACAACCCCTACCTCTTCAACCTTCCCCCTACTCTCGAGAACCTCCACCAGCTCTTTTTCGAGACCCTTTACGGACAATGGCTGATAAATACAGCCTTCGTGGGTGTCCTCGTGGTAATCATAACCCTCATCATCGCAATCCCTGCGGGATATGCGCTGGCAAGGCTGTCTGGCAGATTCGGAGAGAATCTTGGAATCGGAATTTTCCTCACCTATCTTATTCCACCTACGATTCTCTTTATTCCCCTCTCACAGGTGATCTCGACTTTAGGCCTGCAGAACTCTCTATGGTCCCTGGTACTCGTGTATCCGAGCTTTACCGTTCCCTTCTGCACATGGCTTCTCATGGGGTTCTTCAAGGCTATCCCTGAGGAAATTGAAGAAGCAGCTTTGATCGACGGTCTCAGCCGCTTCGGTGCGTTTTTCAAGATTGTCATGCCCCTTTCCGTATCGGGGATACTCACAGTCGTTATATTCAGTTTTACCCTTGCCATGCAGGAGTTTATCTACTCCCTCACATTCATTACATCTGCTTCAAAATTTACGGTAAGTGTGGGAGTCCCCACTTTTCTCGTGAGGGGCGATGTCTATTTCTGGGGTGCCCTCATGGGTGCATGTTTCATCGCAAGTGTACCCATCGCGATCATCTACAATTTCTTTGTAGACAAGTTTATCTCGGGCTTCACTGTAGGGGCCATCAAGGGATAGGGCTCAATGAGGGAAACGACAGAAGAGGTCCACATGGAGAAGAAGAAAAGGGCCGGTAAGGTCTCAGAGAAACTAGCCCTCCTCTTTCCGGATGCAAAGATCGCTCTCCACTATTCCAGCCACCTTGAACTCCTCGTCTCCGTAATCCTTTCAGCCCAGTGCACAGATAAGAAGGTGAACGAGGTAACTTTGAAGCTCTTCAATAAATATCGATCCTTAGAAGACTACCTTCGTGTTCTTCCCGAAGAGTTTGAAGAAGATATTCGATCCACAGGATTTTACCGGAACAAGACTAAAAACATTCT
This sequence comes from uncultured bacterium, assembly GCA_964432685.1. Lineage (GTDB taxonomy): Bacteria > Desulfobacterota > Deferrimicrobia > J040 > J040 > CAYSOQ01. Next base: position 1,880 of record CAYSOQ010000193.1, on the reverse strand, counting down.
CTCGAGCGCAAAGATCATCAAGGAGAAGTTCGGGGGAAAGATCCCCTCCACGATGAACGAACTCCTATCCCTGCCAGGGGTTGCACGGAAAACCGCGAACATCGTTCTGGGAAATGCATTCGGAAAAGTGGAAGGAATCGCCGTGGACACCCATGTAAAACGACTTACCAGAAAACTCGACCTTACAGACAGTCCGAATCCCGACAGGATAGAACAGGACTTGATGAACCTCCTTCCCAGAAAGGACTGGTTCCTTTTCTCTCACCGCCTAATCCAATACGGGAGAACCATATGTCCTGCAAGGAAACATGTTTGCGATAATCATCCCCTTTCCCTTATCTATCCACCTGCAGCCTCTAGATGGCCATGACCTTGTAAAGACTATCCACCTTGGCCGCCATTATGAAGTCATTCTCATGAAGCCCCTCTATCTTGTGAGTGTAGAAGAGGACTTTACTGTATCCCCACCCCAGGGAAATATCGGGATGGTGCCCCTGTCCTTCTGAGAGCTCCCCCACCTTAATAGAAAATTCCATGGCTGACTTGAAATCCTTAAATCTGTAAGTGCGGCTCAGCCTGGTTGCATCCCCATTCAGGGCCCACTCCGGTACCTCCTCCCGCAAGATTCTCGCATCCTCTGGAGAAAGAGGATCTACCCCCCCCCTGCAAGGGATGCACCCTTTATCTTTCAGTCCCATCGTGTGTCTCCCTTTTAATTCTTAATTAATTGATTACACGAATTGCCTTTATATTTAGATGCAGTTGTGGATAGGGAGTTTTCCCTGCGCTTCAAGGCCGTGCCCGGGGATGGACAGAGTTATGAGAATGGTATATAGTTCCAGAGGTTTCAAGATATAAATAGTTCTTACCATCAACCTGAATGACCATTATATCCTGGAGGAAGAGATGCTGAAAGTAGTCTCCATTTCATTAGCCTTCGCTTTACTCTTTTCACTTGCAGAGGGAAAAGAAAGTGAAAAAAAGTTTCCAGTAGTTTCCATTCATACTTCAAAGGGAATAATAAAAATCGAACTCTATCCTGATAAGGCACCCATCACGGTGAGTAATTTTCTTCATTATGTGAAAGAGGGATTTTACGACGGACTCATTTTCCACAGGGCTATAAAGGGGTTCATGATCCAGGGGGGTGGGTTTACTCCTGATATGAAAGAGAAACCCCCCTCGAAGGGGCCAATTAAGAACGAAGCGGGGAACGGATTGAGAAATCTCAAAGGAACCATCTCCATGGCAAGGACTATGGTGGTAGATTCCGCAACTGCCCAGTTTTTCATAAATGTGGTGGACAACAGTTTCCTGGATCACCGCGATGAAACAGCTAAGGGGTTCGGTTACGCAGTGTTCGGAAAAGTAACAAAAGGGATGGATGTAGTCGATAAGATAGTTGCCTCCCCTACCCATACAGCAGGAATGCACAACGATGTGCCTATCGAACCGATTGTCATACAGAAGATGGAAGTAAGCCCTTGAGTAATGCCACGAGTCGCAGTGAAACTATATAATTGAACAGAAGAAAATCTTCTATCTTACTTTGCTTTTGTGCAACATGATGGTTATGCCCGAGGCAACTACGCATAGAAGAAGAACATTCTCCCCTTTTATGCTGCCTACCGTTTACATATTCCTAATGTAATGTTCCCTTCAGCCGGGTCTCCTGACCCTTTACTTTATCGAGAAATTCCAATAGTTCATCAACGTTCATATCTTTCTCATCTCTGAGAATCGTTGGGGCCTCAATCTTTGCAATATTCTGGGCGCACCTCTTGAAAAAGTTCCTGTAGTAGGGATCATCGAGATTCCAGGCGTGGGCATACCCCTTCCCGTAGGCCCAGGCGGCTGAAGAACTGTTCCCCCAACCGAAC
>CAYSOQ010000192.1:0-3549 GCA_964432685.1 uncultured bacterium | reverse complement strand
CGACTTGGGCCTCTCGATGGGATATCCAAGCGCCCGGTCCCAGACGATGTTGGCAAGAACACCGAGTGAACGGCCGATCCCGAAGAGGACAGTGTAGAAGTCGTACTCCGTGATGCCGTAGTGCCACTGGACAACTCCTGAATGGGCATCCACGTTGGGCCAGGGATTCTTCGCCTTCCCGTGCTCCTTCAGAACATCGGGGACCACCTCATAGAGGAGGCTCACCAGTTCGAAAATGGGATCGTCAGGAAGATGCTTCAGGGAGAACTCGCGCTGAGAGGTGTATCTGGGATCTGTCTTCCGAAGCACCGCGTGGCCGTACCCGGGAATCACGTTGCCGCTGTTCAGGGTGTCCCAGCAGAACTGGGTGAGCTCATCCTTGGTGGGAACCGTCCCTCCCATCTTGTCCATAACCTCCTGGATCCACTTCAGCACTTCCTGGTTAGCCAGGCCGTGGAGGGGGCCGGCAAGGCCGCCCATACCCGCAGAGAGAGAATAGTAGGGGTCAGAAAGAGCAGACGCAACCAGGTGGGTCGTGTGGGCAGACACGTTCCCGCTCTCATGGTCCGAGTGGAGAATGAAGTACATGCGCATCACGTCGTCGTAGGGCTTGTCTACACCCATCATCTGCGCAAAATCACCACCTAAATCAAGAGAAGGATCCGAGGGAATGATGGAATCCTTGTACTTGTAGCGGTAGATGAAAGCACCGATCTCAGGGAGCTTCGCCATAAGGTTCATGGCATCTTCGTAGAAAAACTCCCAGTAGTTGTAACGGTTCGCCTTGCCCTCACCGTAAGCCTTCGCAAATTCCGATTCCTTCTGCATGGCCAGAATCGCAAGGGCGAACATGGTCATGGGGTGGGTGTCCTTACCCACCGCCTTGAGCGTGTCAAACACGTAATCCGGCACCTGCTTCCTCGCCGCAAACTCCTTGTTTACCGCCGAAATGTCTTCCTCAGTGGGAATCTCACCAGTCAAAAGCAGGTAAAATTGCCCCTCCACGAAGGGCATCTCGCAGCCAGATGGCTTAGGCAGCTTCTCCATTACCTCGGGGATGGTGTAGCCACGGAACCGGATCCCCTCGAAGGGGTCCAGGTAGGATATGTCTGTGACTAAACTCTTTATCCCCCGCATGCCTCCGATTACCTGGGAAATGGTTACCTCGTCAATCTTGACGTTCCCGAACTCCTTCATCAGTTTCGTCACTCTCGGGCGGTGTCCCTCGATCTTTTGTGACAGAATCTCTTTCAATGTCGCCATAGTTTCCCCCTTTTCTCATTTTCGTATATAAAATCGACTATCAAAATGTATTTATTTCAAAAAAAGAAAGACGAAATCAGCGTAATGGAACAGACCATAGATTGTATATTGTATACAGATTTACTACATACATATCAAGATTATTCAACCGGTGTCAAGCAGAAAGAAAAATGGAACCGACCTTTCTCCTTTTAAATTTACAAGTTATAAAAGTCAGGTACAATAGTTAAAGCAGTTCACTGTATCAAGACTTGCGGGTGAATATGGAAGAAAAAATCAAGTCTTGCATCTCCAACTGGAATCTACCCCGAAGATTGGAAGTATTCCTCCTCGGTCTGGTCGACATCTTTTTCCAAGACCTCAACCTGAAGGCTACGGGAAAAATTCTGGGCCTGGGTATCGTGATAGGCCTTATCTCCGGTTCCACCGCAGTTTTGTTCAACTTTTCTCTGAATTGGCTGATTGGCCACGTGGACAAGCTATGGGGGTTCATGGGGCCTGGAGGGGAAGGGGGTTCTGGAGGGTTCATTTTTCCCACCAGGTTTTACCTGATCCCACTCGTTACAACCCTGGGGGGATTTATATCAGGATACCTCGTATACCGGTATGCCCCAGAGGCAGAGGGCCATGGTACCGATGCCGTCATAGAAGCGTATCATTTCAAGGACACCTACATCAGGAAGATCGTCCCCCTGGTCAAGGGAGTCGCATCAGTGATCACCATCGGATCAGGGGGGTCAGCGGGGAAAGAGGGGCCCATCGCCCAGGTTAGTGCGGGCATCGCGAATATCTGCAGCAGCTGGATGAATCTGACACCAAGGCTCAAAAGGATCGTCTACCTGTCCGCAGTAGGGTCAGCAATCGGTTCTATTTTCAAAACCCCCCTGGGAGGAGCTGTATTCGCAGCAGAAGTTCTTTACAGGGGCATCGACATGGAACTGGAGGCCCTCCTCATGTGTATTACAAGCTCCGTCGTTGCGTACTCCCTATTCGGTACGGTTTACGGCTGGGGTGCCCTCTTTTCCATACCCCATCTCTTTTTCAGCAGGCCGATAGAACTGCCAGTATGCGCGGTATTCTCCATCTTCATCGCCTTCATAGGAATAGGGTACATTAAAATCTTTATCTTTATTCGGGATGCATTTAAAAACATGAAGGTTCCGAATATCTTTAAACCGGCCATCGGAGGGTTTCTCGTAGGCATGATGGGGATGTTCTTTCCTCAGGCACTGGGTCCCGGATACGGCTGGATCCAGGAATCGATAAATACGAACCTCACTATCACAGTGCTCATCATATTCGTTTTCCTGAAGATATTGAGCACATCTTTTACCATCGGCTCGGGTGGAAGCGGGGGCGTCTTCGCTCCTACAGTCGTTATCGGTTCCACCTTCGGGGGTTTGTTCGGCCGGACAGTATCATATTTATTCCCGGGACTAATAGCAAATGAGGCGAGTTTTGTAATCCTTGGTATGGGGGGAATGCTCTCTTGCGTAGCGAACACACCCCTGGCAGCCTTCCTGATGGTCACCGAGATGACGGGCAGTTACAAGCTGATCGTACCTATGCTACTCGTCGCCGTAGTTTCTTACATCGCATCGGGAGGCCTCTCCCTATATGAATCACAGGTGACAGGAAGATTGGAATCCCCCATCCACCGAAGAAGGTTCTTCTTTGACATCATGGAAGATCTCACCGTGAAGGATGTAATCACCTATCATCACAAGCTCATAGAGATCCCGGAATCCATGCACTATGGACAGATCCTCAAAATTGTGAGCAACTCCACTAACCCCTATTTCCCCGTGGTTAACAGTGAAGGGGAGATGGTGGGAATCTTCTCGATGGAAGATATGCGCAAGTGTATGGGGGACGATGAGTACCTGTGCGACCTGCTAATTGCGAAGGACCTGGGAACCACGAATGAGATCATCACTACCACACTCGAAGAGAACTTGAATTCGGTTCTGCAAAAGTTCGTGGAGAAAAACCTCGAGGAGCTTCCAGTGGTCGATTCGGAAAATCCCACGAAGGTCATCGGCTTTCTGGCAAGAAGAGATATTCTTATCACCTATCAGAAAAAGCTAAATGAGATGGGCTTTCATACCGATGAGTAAATATATGGAACCGGAAAGAAAGATACATACGGGGGTCACCCTCTTACCCATCCTGCTATTTTTATTGATGGCCCCCCAAATTGTAAGAGGTGCGGATGTGGGGGGGAATATTAAGACTTACATAGTACAGCGAGACAATAAGGGAAACACAACAATCGAGATTAAGAGG
>CAYSOQ010000191.1:0-3554 GCA_964432685.1 uncultured bacterium | reverse complement strand
AAGAACAGTACGGCCGGCCTGTTATCCCTGTTCATGAGCTTCGACGCCACAATCCCTACAACCCCTACATGCCATCTCCGGGATGCACTGATAATGATATTTCTATCCGCCAGCCCCCCTTCGTCAACCTTCTTCTCGGCCTCATCCAGGATCTTTCTCTCTTCCATTTGACGCCGTGCATTTTCTCTTGTAAGAATCCTTGCAAGCTCAAAAGACCTTTCCCGGGACTGCTCAACCAGGATCGCCGATGAAAGTGTGGAATCACCAATCCTCCCGGCAGCATTGAGCCGGGGGCCAACCCTGAAACCCAGGTCAGTCTCGTCCACGGAAGACCCCCTCAAACCAGAAACATCCAGCAGGGCACGAAGGCCCGGCCGCGGAGATGACCTCATCTGTTCGAGCCCGTATCTCACGAATATCCTGTTATCTCCCCTGAGGGGGCTCATGTCCACTACTGTCCCTAATGAAACCAGGTCAAGGTAGTTCACTAATTGGAGTTCCCTTGTACCCTTGAAGAAGCCCTCCTCCCTCAGGACCTTCCTAATCACACACATGAGTGCGAACACAACACCCACCCCCGCCAGTCCTTTAAAGGGGTAGCGGCAGTCCTCACGGTTTGGATTCAAGACTGCATACGCTGCGGGAATGGCTACACCAATGGAGTGATGGTCCGTAACGATCACATCCAGGTCAAGTGATCGGGCCTCACTCACCTCAAGGGCGTTGCTGATTCCACAGTCCACCGTTATAAGGAGGGAATACCCCGAACGTGCCGCATATTGTATGTAAGGAGTTTTCACTCCGTACCCGTCCTTCCTTCTATCGTTCTGGTGAATATACACATGCAGGTCGGGGAAGAGGGCTTTGATGAATAGGAAGAGCGCCGCCGCACCTGTTGCCCCATCCACATCATAATCCGCGTATATGAAAATCTTCTCATCCCCGCGACAGGCAGTGATGATGCGGTGTGCGGCTTTTTCAATATCCGCCATGAGGAAGGGGTCAGTAAGTGAGGTAAGAGAAGGACGCATGAAGTGCTCCCCCTCGATTTTGGAGGAAATATCCCTGTTGATCAAAAATTTTGCTGTAAGGGGAGTTACATTCAGTTCGGCGGCCAGTACTCTAACTTTTTCCTGTTCGGGCTCTTTTATTTTCCATATTTTGCCCGATGGATGGCCCATTCTCTTCTATTTCTTCACCTGCACGAGCTTATCGCCCCTCCACAAAACTACGAGTGGTGAGGCTACGAAAACAGACGAATATGTCCCCACTATTACCCCGATAGCAAGTGCAAGGGCGAAGTCCCTGATCACATCCCCCCCCAGGATCAGGAGGGACATGACCGCCATAAACGTTGTTATAGATGTAATCACGGTTCTGCTGAGAACCTCATTTATGCTCTTATTCGTTATCTCACTGAAGGTTTTCCCTCGCCTGCCCCGGAGATTTTCCCTTATCCTGTCGAAGACGACAACCGTGTCAGTCAAAGAATACCCGGCAAGTGTTAGTAGTGCTGTGACCACCAGGAGATTGATTTCTTTGCCAAAGAGGGTGAATATGGCCAGCACAGCAAGTACATCATGGAATGTGGCGATCGCAGCAGCTACCCCGAATTTGAATTCAAATCTCCAGGCAACGTAAAGGATAATTCCTATGGTGGATATGAGAACCGCAATGAGTGCATCCTTTCTAAGTTTCTCTCCTATGGCGGGTCCGATCTCTGTTGCGGACTCAACCTCGAAACTACCTTTCCCGAGCGTATCAGCCACAACCTTCGAAATCCTGTCGGCCACCATTTCACCTTTGCCGCTCTTCTGTCCCACCTTTATGAGGACAACGTTCCCCGATGAAAAATCCTGAATGTTCACATCTTTGAAGCCCGCACCCCCGAGAGCCTTCCTGAGGGTATCCGTCTTTACTGGTTGATTGAATTTAATCTGAACCGATGTCCCACCCGCAAAATCGACCCCCATATTTGCCTTGCCGGTGAAGATGAGTATGAGAGCGAAGATGCCGGATGCAACCAAAAGTCCGGACAAGGAGAAGGAAATCTTCCTCATCTTCATGAAATCTATATTTGTGTCCTTTACGATCTCCATTTCCTTGCTCCTCAGATACTCAGTTTTTTCATCGGGCGTTTCATGTTGAGGTAGTCGAAGATTAATTTGGTACAGACAAGTGACGTGAAGAGATTAATAATTACGCCCAGTGATAGGGTCACTGCAAACCCTTTAATCGGCCCCGTACCGAACTGGAAGAGGACGGCTGCCGTGATGAGAGTAGTTATGTGCGAATCGATGATTGTGAACAGGGCCTTGTCGTACCCTGCATCAATGGAGCCACGGACGGTCTTACCCAACCTCAGTTCTTCCCTTACCCTCTCGAAAATTAGAACATTCGCATCCACCGCCATACCGATGGTAAGGATGATCCCGGCAATTCCGGGAAGAGTTAGTGTCGCCTCCAGAACTGCCATGGCCGCAAGTAGAAATAAAAGGTTAAGGAAAAGAGCAAAATCAGCTATGGCTCCCGATACCCTGTAGTACGCAAGCATGAAGAACACAACGAGAAGAAGGCCTATGAGAGATGCCTTGACCCCCTTTTCAATACTGTCTCTCCCCAGAGAGGGCCCGATGGATACATTCTGTATCACCGTGACGGGAGCCGGGAGGGAACCTGCTCTCAATACGATAGCAAGGTCGGATGCCTCTTCCGTCGAGAAATTTCCGGTAATCTGCGCCTCGCCTCCGGAAATTCTTTCCTGTATGACCGGTGCAGAGTAGACTGTGCCGTCGAGTACGATGGCAAGTCGTTTTTTCACGTTATTCCCGGTAACCCTGTCGAAAATTCTAGACCCAAGGGAATCAAAAGAGATTGAAACATACGCAGATCCCGTCTGGTTGGCGAAGTTGACTCTAGCACTCTTTATATGGTCGCCTGTGAGATCCGTCTTTTTCTTGAGAAGAATAGGCCGCTTGGAAACAGTGCCTATATCCCTGTCAACCAGTTTCTGGTAAGAGATCTGGGAAGCTTCAGGAACGTTTCCAGAGAGAGCCTCTTCCAGGCTGTGTTCTTCATCCACGAGTTTGAATTCCAGGATGGCCGTCTTCCCGATGATGTCAACTGCCCTTCTCCTCTCCTTTATCCCGGGAAGTTGCACCACTATCCTGTCTTTTGCTTCACTAACGATCTGGGGTTCCCTGACGCCAAACTGGTCGATCCGGTTCCGGATGGTCTCCACCGCCTGCTTGACTGCGTTGGTCTTTATAAAGTTGATTTCCCCTTCCTTCATCGCGATTGAAACGCGGGCCATGTCTTCCTGAATCTCCGGAACATCCACCTCCAGGTTCCCAAAACGGTCGGAAAGAAGACTCTTTGCCCTTTCGACAAACTCCCCGGGGGGAATAGCCAGCTGGTAAGAAGAGGTGCCAGACTTTCGAACTTCGAGCACCGGGATCCCCTTCTCCCTCAGAGAAGCCTTCGCATCATCCGCATAACGCGAGAGGGTATTTTCAACTGCCTTGTCGAGTTCAACTCGAAGCCTCAGAAAAATC
>CAYSOQ010000190.1:0-3576 GCA_964432685.1 uncultured bacterium | reverse complement strand
ATAGCCACCGTCTCCTAGCTCCTTGCGTCTCTGTGCCGTTGGAACAGGGCTTCAGCAATGACGGGATCTCTGATCATGAACCCTCTGACCACTCCACTTTTCTGGTCATTGAGTGCTTCTTTAGGGGCACTCCTCTTCCAGGCAGATGCTGAAAGAGTCCTCCTCATGTGGCGTGAGGGAGATAAGCTGCATTCCCTCTCCAGGGGGACCCTCATCTACCTTTCGGGAAACCTCCTGGTTTCCTTAGTTGTCTCCACCTTTTCATATTTCTTCGCTCTCTGGCTGATTAACAGGTACAGGAAGAACTGATTATCTAACCTAGAGCCCTGAAAGTTTGTTTAACTTTTCCCGGGCGGCACTATTGTCAGGATTTATTTTAAGGATATTGTGGTAAACATCTTTCGCATCCTCGATCTCGTTGTTGATCTCATGGAGGAGAGCGATGTTCTGTAGGATCTCTTCGTTTTCAGGATCAATGGAGAGGGCTTTTTCGAACTGTTCCCTGGCTTCCCCGTATTTTTTGTTCACGTAATAAAACTTGCCCAGTTCTATCAGGGTTTCAACTACGTTTTCTGCCATTAATATCTACCTTTCTAAAGCATTTTCGCTAACTTATGGAATTTTGAGTTCTCCCCTAACACGACGAGAATATCCCCTGCCTCGATCTTGTCGTCCGCAATGGGGGAGATTACGGTTTCTTCGGTGAATGACGTGGTCCCTTCCTCCTCCAGTGTGGGAACCTTTCGCCGTATGGCGAGGACATTCATATTATACCTGGCCCTGATTCCCAGCTCCTTCAGTGTCTTACCACCGAACTCTTTGGGAGCAGGAATTTCGGCAATGCTGTAATCATCCGAGAGCTGAATAAAATCCATGATGGTGGGCATAACAAGTGAATTGGCAATCCGGTTCGCCATTTCCCGCTCGGGGAAGATAACTCTGTCTACCCCGAGGTTCACGAGTATACGCCCATGGAGGTCGGTAATCGATTTTGCTACGATTTCTTTCAGGCCAAGTTCTTTGAGTAGCATCACCACGAGGACGCTAGCCTCGATGTCCTCACCGATACTGACCACGGCAGTGTCGATGTTCTGAATCCCTATAGATTTCAGGGCTTTTTCATCGGTGGCATCAAGGGTAACCGCATAGGTAGCGATTTCGCTTATATGCTGGACCTTCTCTTCGTCTTTGTCAATGGCGAGAACCTGGGCACCCTTTGCGATAAGAGTTTCCGCCACGCTGTACCCGAAACGGCCAAGCCCGATTATGGCAAACTGTTTCATTCCTTTACCCCACTAACACTTTACCTTCAGGATATTTATACATCTTTACTCTTCTTTTGTAAATAAAGGCGGACCCGATGGTGAGGGGCCCCACACGGCCGATATACATGAGGGCAGTGATGAAAAATTTTCCTGTGGACCCGTAGGTTGCCACGAAGGAAAGTCCTTTCCCGTTTCCTGTGGAAAGGCCAACAGTGCCAAAGGCTGATACGCTCTCGAATAGGCACCGAAGGAGGGGGCCGCTCTCGAAGCCGAGGATCAATATGGTGATGACAATGATGAACATCATGCCCGACATTGCGATGAAGAAGGATTTTCCCACCGATTCATCGGGGATCCTCTTCCTGAAAGCTGTCGCGTCCCGCTGGCCTCTCATTGTGCACCAGAGGGCACTCGACATGACGAAGAAGGTGGTGGTCTTTATGCCCCCACCGGTTCCTCCGGGGGATGCGCCGATGAACATAAGGAGGATGAAGAGGAAAAGTGTTGGCTGCCTTAGAGAGGATATGTCGATGGTGTTGAATCCCGCCGTCCGGGTGGTGATGGATTGGAAAAGGGACGCGAGGGCCTTCTGGGTAAAGGGAAGGTTTCCAATGGACCCGGGGTTGGTGGATTCAAGTGAGTAAAAGAGGAATGCTCCTCCCATGATGAGTACACAGGTGACGGTATATACCATCTTGGAGTGGAATGAGAGGGATACGACCTGTCCCGTAACGAATCGATAGGTGTCGCTGATCACGATATAGCCGATTCCCCCCATGACGATGAGTATCATGATGGTGAGGTTCACAGTGAGGTCGTTTCCATACGATGCGAGGTTGTTGGGAAACGATGAGAATCCCGCGTTATTGAAGGCGGATACAGACTGGAATATTGCATGGAAGAGCGCTTTTTTGGGTGTCATCTGGGGGAGCCACCTGGAAAAGAGGACGAAGGCGCCTAAAAACTCCATTGCGAGTGTGATCTTGAAAATAGTTTTCGTGAAGCGCACGAGCCCCGAAAGGGATAACACGTTGTATGCTTCCGCCATGATGAGCCTGTCCCTCAGGGACAGGCGTTTCCCGATGAGGAGGGAAATGATCGTTGAAAAGGTCATGTAACCCAGGCCCCCGATCTGGATAAGGGAAAGGATGACGAGTTTTCCGAAAGGGGAGAAGGCCACGGCAGTATTCTTTGTGGTGAGTCCAGTTACACATACTGCGGATGTGGCGGTAAATAGTGAATCAATTAAGGCGAGCCTTCCCCCTGCTACCGTCGCCTGGGGTAGCGAAAGGAGAATCGTTCCGCAGGCGATGATCGAAAGGTAGCCCAGGGCAAGGATCCTTGATGGTCCAAGAAATTTTTTCCCTTCTTTTCCAGGCATTATGGCAATTTTAATGATTTTTTACGACTTTTCATAGGAAAAAGGGAGATTATTATGCAGTCAATTTAACTACTGCCAGGGAAGCGAAATAGAGGATGAGCAGCGGGATGGCCATGAGGGTCATATTGTATACATCGGGAGTTGGGGTTACTACCGCGGCGATACAGAAACAGATGACGATTGCGTAACGTGTTTTCCCCTTGAAAAATGATGGAGTCAAAATTCCCGCTCTTGCCAGGATATAGGAGGCGAGAGGGGCCTGGTGGGCAAGTCCCGTAGCTATCAGGAAGAATGAGCAGAAATCCACATATTTCCCTATGGATATCCCCGGATTCATTTCATCGGTGGCAAAGGAGAGGAGAAATTTGATCCCTGCAGGGAGGAGTAGATAATATGCGAGGAGTACTCCTGCCGCGAAGAGTAGGATCGATATGAAGATGAAGAGGGGAACCTTCTTGAGAGAGGAGGGGTCAATCTTCTTCACGATGAGCCAGAGGAGCATGGTAGAGGCGATGGGGAAAGAAAGGATTATACCCGTGTAAAGGGAGAGTTTCAGGATGGAAATGACCGCTTCCTGGGGGGCGTAGGAGATGGGCTGAATATTGAGCAGGTGAAGGAGGATTCTCATGATCCTATCAGACAGGATAAATGAGACCAGTGACAGGACAAACACCACCAGGAGAATCTTTACCAGGCTGCCCCTCGCATCATCAAGAAGATCGAGGACACCTTGAAATTTCCCTTTTTCATCCATACGCTTAAATATCCTTGAGTGAGCCTCGGGCATTGGCAGTTACAGGATTGGATTGTATAATTTTTAGGAACGCCAGTCGAGGATTACCCTCGTGAAAATGCCTGATGAGGGAGGCACCGATGAATGTGGAAGGGTATCGACATGCCCCCGGCATCCATTGCGGGTCGACGGCCATA
>CAYSOQ010000189.1:0-3581 GCA_964432685.1 uncultured bacterium | reverse complement strand
TCGGTGTTCCCTGCACGGCCTGGCCATTCACGATGTCTACGGAGGGGATCTCACCGAAGTTCACGTAATCAACACTGGCAGCAACCGCCATGCCTTTAATCACCGGATGAGCGTAGGCCACATGCTCTACAGCGATACCTTCGAGTACCCCGATAGCAAGGGGCATTTCCGCTCTTACGACGCCTCCGTATCAGACGTGACGGATCCATCAGCGGAGTTCTTCGATTCAGCAGTTCTGATCGCTAATGCGGACAGCAGAAGGATCTACTTCGACAATTCGAGCGGACAGCTCGTGGAATTCTCAACGACGAATATTAGCGCCGCTGACGTGGGGATCTCCGACTCCGGAACCTCCCCCTTCACGGAACTTGAAATACTCATCAACTCATTCAGGGGTAAATCCGCCAAGCAGGACCAGTACGGTGCCTGGTATTATTCCGAATCATGGAAACTCGGCCCCATCAAGCACTCGACCCCCGCTATCGTGGGGAAATCGAACTACGTGACGGGCGGAACCACGCGGACGAGAGTAGCCTACGTGGCAGACGGCTGGGGAGTTCTCCACGCCTTCTACGCTCCTGAAGACACAAATACGCTCAACCACCAGCTCGACGCATCCGATTTCTCGGGGTCCGTCCTCGGGAACTCAGTAAACAGCCTATCCCCCGGTGGTGAACTCTGGTCATACATCCCCGGTGAGTACATCCCCTTTCTACACGACGCCAGGAACATGGTTACCCTCGACGTTTCACCGAAGGTCGCGGACGTGCTCCTATACATGTACAACACTACAACCCAGAGCTACCACTGGGAGTACAGGACCCTCCTGGCAGTCAGCAGGGGTGACGGGGCGAAGGGCGTCACAGTCTTCGACGTGACCGATCCGCTTAACCCCACAATCAACATGGTGGCATCCTCGGTGGTCTATACTGATCCGGATACGGGAGCCACAACTACCCTCGGCCATACGAGAAGCGTCGCCTTCGGCAAGACGAAGAACGGGAAAACCTACCTGCTCCTCGCAACGGACAGCCAGAAGACTGACGGAGGCGGGACGATCATCCCGGGCTTCACCATGGCCGCAATCGACATAAACTCTTCCTACACAACATCACCGGATGTTAAGTGGGTCTTCTACCAGGATTACACGAAGACCGTGGGAGGGGTTCCCGATATCATGGCGCCCAACGATATCCCCGCGGGGCCCACGGTCCTCGATACAAACTACGACGGATACGTGGACACCGTGTTCGCAGGCGATTCAGCGGGTAGAGTCTGGGCGCTCAACACCCTCACGGGTGAGAGCATCTATGGAAAAGACAGTTCGAACAAGCCTCTCCCAGTAGCTAACATGGGCGAAAACTATCCAGTAGGAGCTACGCCTACCCCTTACATAGCCAACACTGGCCACACGAAGGTGATCTTCGGTACGGGTGGGCAGGACTGGGTACCTGACACCAACATTTTTGGTGTGTATTGCTACGACGTGACCATGAAGAAGACATCTCCCACGTTCCTCACCGGTGCGGCCACCCTCGACTGGAGTTACACCCTCGCAGCGGGCGAGAAAGTATACGCCTCGATCCTCAAGGCGGGAGACTTCCTCTACTTCGGAACAGCCTTCGGGGACATGGAGAGCACAGACCCCACAGCGGACGTTCCCGAGATAGGTTCCACCGATACGGGTAACTTCTACGCCCTTACAACCGGTGGTAGCCTCCAGCACAAGATGACCAATGTTGGGAAAATCAGGGCAACTGCGGAAATCGAGGGCCAGAGGGTCTACTTTACCGCCCTTCAGGCTGATTCAGACGTCATGGGCGTCATCGCCAACACCAACATATACCTGTCCAACCTAACTGATATGGGCACCACTAACTCAGGCGGAACGGCGGGAAGCCCCCTCCAGATTCCGTACTGGCATGAAATAGTCACCCCCTAGCACCACTCTATACCCCTCAGGGAGGGCTTTCGGGCCCTCCCCCCTCCTAAAAAAAGAGTTCTGAGTTCCTAATTCCGAATTCCGAGTCAATCCGAATCCTAAACAAATTCGAATCACCAAAATTCGAAACTAAACCAACCCAATCAATATGATGTTGTTTTGGTTATTTGTATTTTGAATTTAGGATTTGTTTCGAGTTTCGTGCTTCGTATTTCGAGTTTATTCTTTGTTCCCTTTGAACTTTGATCATTGAACCTTGAACAACCAAGTTTTTCAGTTCCCGGCTTTCTTAGGAATTAGGAACCAGGAATTAGGAACTGTATTTATGGTAATTTGACGTAATCCCGATCTGTGGGAACGATTTTTATGAATTCATCCAGGATGGAATCCGGTTCTTTCGCGAAGCGGTCTTCGAAGTCTTTGAGCCCCTTCATGTACTCCTCTTCCATCCCCGAATCACAAAAGGTTTCTATGAACTCCCTGATCTCTTTTGTGAGAAAGTCCCTTTCTTCTTTAAGTGTTATCTCCCCGACCAGGCGAACCCCGATGCCGAGCTGCTCTTCCCGGACGTTCCCGCGGATGAAGGCGGCCCCGGCGGATAGGCCCGAACAGAGGTAGTAGCCTACGGGTTGGTCAAGATCGAAGAGGTTGAGTACAACGCCTATCCCCCCCTGGGCATATTCCATGAAGTAGTCCCCAAGCCCTCTGTCTTCACCCAGGCCGAAAACTCCGACTGGAGGAGTACGCGTATCCATGCCATCCCGGAATTTCTCTATGTACGCATCGAAGCCGTGGCGCTCGATGAAACCTTTTCTTCCCTGATATTTTGTTAAGAGGCCGTCGATAATCTCCCTGTCCGACAGGCTGCTGTAGTCAACCTCCCCCTCCTTTTTCCACTCCTCAGGCAGCCCCGCCTTGAAGAGCAGGAGGTTTCTGACTCCACCGCCTTTGGCCACGCGGAACTTACCCGAAACCGCGTATGAGGCGAAAAGGTCGTTCACCCTCCCCGCAATGTTGATTTCCAGGGGGTTCGACGTGTTTCCCACACCAACCTGGACATCCCCCGGAAGGTAAGTGTTCCCGCAGCGCGTCGGGCGGGTGAAGATCTTCACATCCCGGGTGAAGGCGAAGGAATTGTTACCGGAAAGTCCATGTACGTGGATTTCCTCGGCCTTGACTCCCACTCCGATGAACCGCTGGCCGCACACGTTTTCCAGAGTAAACTTCTTTACTCCTTTCTCTACTGCCTCCTTCATCGCCAGGTTAAGGGGGAGGGAACCACCCGTCACCTCAAGGTCGATGTTGAGTTCATCCCCGGAGATATTTTCAAGAACCCTGTCGATGAAATCCCTGTATTCGTACCGCTTCCGCGATATGGGGGCGAGGTAAAAGACCTGGGCCCTGGAAAGGGGCGCCTTCTCCACCTGGCCTGAAATCTCATTCTTACCGAATGTCTCAAAAAGGAGCGGGTCGGGGCCGTGGTAGCGGAAACGGCGCGCGCCCACCACATCCTGGTGGGTGGGCATGCCCAGCCCTCGCGCGGCTTCGGCGTCCCCTTCAGCACGTCCCATGAGCCAATCCGTTTGCACATGGTCGGCTGCGGGAGCCGGCGCAACTTGCTGGGCCGGGGCCATCTCCT
>CAYSOQ010000188.1:0-3609 GCA_964432685.1 uncultured bacterium | reverse complement strand
CCCATTTCAATGAAACTTTATTCTAAGCTGCCATTAGTTCAGATGTGCAGTGGCCGCACCGGGTGGCCTTTATGAATACCGTTCCAGGGAAGTATCCATAATCCTTCATCTTGGAGAACTCTGATTTCTATAATCCCGGTTCACACTTCTATATTTTCTTTGATGGATTTACCGATTTTAATTACAATTTATCCTGAACAGTTAACAAGGAGAGGGTCTTGGCAGGAAGACATGGAGGCTCGAAGAAGATTGTATACGCGGCGCTCGCAGGGAACGCCTGTATCGCCGTCCTGAAGTTTACCGTGGCTATAGTTGCGAGGAGTTCGGCACTAATGGCGGAAGGCTTTCACTCCATGGCCGACACTGGAAACCAGGCTCTACTTCTGTACGGAATTAAAAAGAGTGCCCAACCACCCGACAGGAAACACCCCTTCGGGTATGGAAAGGAACAATACTTCTGGTCCTTCGTGGTGGCGAACATGCTCTTTATGGTTGGTGCTGTAGCTGCCATATACGAGGGTATCTCGAAGATACGCAACCCCCAACCCCTGGAACGGCCTCACCTTGTCTACGCCATTCTCGCCATCTCTTTTCTCATCGAAGGTATAGTCTTCACCGTAGCAGTGAGAAAATTTTTGCGTGAGAAAGGCGACCGGGGAATATTTCAGGAACTGAAAGGGACGAAGGATTCGAATCTGGTTGTGGTGTTACTGGAGGACACAGCCGCTCTCGTGGGGCTTGTCATCGCTTTTATTGGAACCTTCCTGGTCCAGGTTACGGGCTCACCCCTTTACGATGGAGTAGCCTCTATCCTCATTGGAGTAGTCCTCGCTCTGGTTGCCCTCTTCCTTGCCAATGAGATGAAAAAACTGCTCATCGGTGAGAGCGCAAGCGACGAGAATCTCCAGCGCATCCAGGAGACAATCACCCGGTTCCCGGAAGTTGATGCCATGGGTTCCATCGACACCATGCACCTGGGCCCGGATGAGATCCTGCTGGCTGTAAACATCGATTTTGCTGACCAGATCCCTGCGGGAGAACTTGAAGGTGTGATCGACCGGATCGAGGAGGGGATAAAGGCCTGCGTCCCTGAGGTGAAGCAGATATTCATCGAGGCGGACACCATAAAGGGGTACAAGCCATTTACCGGAACATAGTTAACACAATTTATTCTACCCGTGGCCCTGAAACACTCCAAGAAATACCACCGCCAGGGTCAGAATGAGGATAACCCAGTGTACAGCCCCGAGGACAAGAAATATCTTTTTCGGCTCCATGTTCGTTGACCCACCGAAGACGAATCCGAATATCTTCTTCTCAAAGGAAAGAATTACCAGAAAAAGGGACCAGATGATCAGCATGGAGGTCACGTCGAGGCCGCTCAGTTTGAAAAGGTCCCCGCCTCTTCCCGTGAGGTAGAGCAGGAGAAAGCCTGTCCCACCCACGATGATGATGTACGCCCATGCGTGCCTGGCAAACCTGCTCTCTATCTTCTGGAAGATGAGTGCCTTTTCCAGGGAATCTTCCATGCTGATGATGGTGGGAAAAATCACGACTGTTACGAAGGCAACCCCACCAATCCAGAGGACGACCCCCAATACGTGAATGGCGGTAATTAGAGAGATCACTCCCTTATCTCCTGACTCTGATCTATTTGCATTTCAGTCTACCATTAATGATCCAAGGCAAAATGAAGTATAGTATAATGTGCAGTGACCAAGCGCTCCAGGCAACCCCGACAACTCATACTAATACAAGAAAACAAAAATATATCTCTCAGGCAATGCTTCATTAACCTGTACTTGCTTGAGAAAATGCAAGTCTGGATACAGGGAAAATAATAACTATATTGGAGGAAAAAATGAGCAAAACTGAAGAGAACCTGAAGGCAGCATTTGCCGGGGAATCACAGGCGAGGAACAAATATACTTACTTCGCGGCCATGGCAAAGAAGGAGGGGTACCACTACATTGCAAAAATCTTCGAAGAAACTGCAGACAACGAAAAGCGTCATGCAAAAGATGAGTTCAGCCTTTTAGGCGGTATTGGAGATACTGCAGCCAACCTGAAAGAAGCCATCTCAGGGGAGCATTATGAAACAGTGGATATGTACCCCACCTTCGCCAACGAGGCTGAAGAAGAGGGCAACGAAAAAGCTGCAGCGCTTTTTCGGCAAATCGCTGAGATCGAAGCTCATCACAGGGACCGCTACACTAAACTTCTGGAAATGGTAGAAAATGGGACGGTCTTCAAAAGGGAAAAGCCCATCAAATGGAAATGCAGCGTTTGCGGACATATCCACGAAGGGACCGAACCACCTTCAAGGTGCCCCTGCTGCAAGCACTCCAAACAGTTCTTTGAACCGGCTAACATGGATTTTTAATAACGGATAGGGGAAAAGGCCTGCATTATTGACCGATGGCAGGTGGAAACCCTGACACGATCAATCTATAGTCACCCTTTTCCCGGGTTCCACCAGAACACCTTCAACGGTTTTTACGGGAGATGTGAAAATTCGTATCCTGTATTTCCCCGCCGGAACGGGTACGGCCTTTCCTCCCGCAATCCCCTTCGCCACGACTCCCCCTTCCTCATTGAATACCTGGAATTTCGGCCTCATCGCGTGATCCATGGCTGTTGACAGCTCTTTTTCATCGGCTGCCTGGAAATAGGTTCCTCCTCCGATTCCTGCCCAACTGGCGAATGTATCCATAAGCACCTTATCTTCGATTGCAAACCCTACGATATTCAAGGCTATTTCTATCCCAGTTTCCTTCAGAGCCTGAATTGCCTCGAGGGGGTCGCCATCACACGACTCCTCGCCGTCGGTTACGAGGATCACCACTTTTTCCCCTTTCACTCCCCTTAGATCTTGAGCCACTTTTTCAATGGAAGCCGCAAGGGGTGTTTTGGAGCGGTTTTTCGGGTCTATCTTCGCAATTTTACTGCTCATCTGCTTCGGGTCGAGAGGCTTCAGGGGAACCTCGAGGTCGGTCCTGCACGATTTAGCTTCCCGGTGGCCGTAGACTCGTAGTGCAACAGGAGTCCCTTTGGGGATAACCTCCTTTACGAGCCTGGTCATGACGGATTTTGCCACCGAAATCCTCGTGCTCCCATCCTTCAACTTCTTGTACATGCTCCCCGACGCGTCGAGGATGAGCTCTATGGCGTTACCGGGGAGAGAGCCTCCTTTTACCTCGATGCTTCCCGGTTGCGGCGGTTTGACAAAGTTCGTTTCTGCTTTGACCGAGTACGTGGCAGGCCTTCTGAGGTAGCAGACGGCGCGGTCGAGAGCCACGTCGAGGTCCGATTGCGAACGGAAGAAGGAGTAGTGGCCCCTGTTTGCCATGGCCCAGTCCTGCATCAGGTCCTGGTGCCTGGAAGATTGATCCTGGCCCCGGTGAAGTTCGACGGTAAATATTCTGGGCCTCACGTTCGCCATGGCCATCCAGAGCTCTTCCGACTTACCATACACTCCCGAATCGGCGTCGGTGAGAAGCACCACAGAGCGGTTCGCCTCCTGGTTACACAGATCTCTTCCGCGCCAAGGAGTCGGAGCCGCAGCAGCCGGTGGACGGGGGCGAAACGGGCGTGCCACGGCGTCGGCAG
>CAYSOQ010000187.1:0-3634 GCA_964432685.1 uncultured bacterium | reverse complement strand
AAGAGAAGAGGCCAGGACCTCCTCGAGGGGAAGATTACCCTCCCTCTCATCTATACATTGCGTGAATCAAGTGACGGGGAGAGGGAGAATCTCGTGGAGATGATCAATGAGTCCGCGAAGGGAAGGGTCAGGGACAGGATTATAAAGGAGGTCATCCGAAGTGGCGGGATAGAGTACACCGTTGAGAGGGCGAAGTCATATATTGACAAATCTCTTGCTCGCCTGGAGGAACTTCCCCCATCCAGGAGCAAAAAAGCCCTCATCTCGCTCACCCGGTTCATCGTGGAGCGAAGCGCCTGAGTTGGACTGCATAACTTAACGTAAGGCAGGGAACGAATCTTTTTGTACGGGGGGTCAGCTTTCCCCCTTTTTCTCTCTGTAAATCTCCCCTTCAACCTTGTCGATGGCAGTTCCCAGGACATAAATGAGGCCCACACATAGAACCGCAACGAAGCCCAGCCCTACTGATAGGAGAGGGTTTATCTTCTTCGGTACGTCCCAGTAAATGATCATTCCGTAGACACATATTCCCACAAATGTGGAAGCCACCACATTGAAGAGCAGCTGAAGCAGTAACCTCTTTCTTTTCCGAGTCATCATTGTCCCTGAAGATAATTTAGATATTAAAGTGTAAACTCACTTCTTCCACGTGTAAAGGGCTCCCTCACGGAAATAGTCGAGGGAAATTGACATGGGTTCCTTTATACACGACAATGTGCAATGAGCAAAAGGGAGATGATTTCCCCCTATGAAGGGAGCCAGGGTGAGTCCCATTAGTGAACTCTTTTGTCATGGTGGGTGGGGAAGGCCTATCAATGAACTGATCTTCTGTATTGTTTTCATTCTCTTAGCCTCCAATGTGAGTGCGGGGGAAAGGGAAGTAGTGGACGTGAGAGGTGTCCCCCTTCCCCTGAAACAGTATAAAAGGATCGTGTCCCTCGCGCCGAGTATCACTGAAATACTCTTTTTCGTGGGGGCGGGGGATCGGGTTATGGGAGTGAGCAAATTCAGCAATTACCCCGAACATGCCCGTTCACTTCCTCAGGTCGGGGGGATGTTCGACCCTGATGTGGAGAAGATTATGACCCTTGGACCGGACCTGGTGGTTGCTACCCGGGATGGGAACCCGAAGAGGGTCATCACATTTCTGGAGAAAACAGGGATCCCCTGTTTCGTCATTGAGCCTCAGACCTTGGAGAAAATCCTTCAGGCAATCGAGAAGATAGCCCTTCTGGTCGGACCTAGGAGTTCCCCTATGGAGAGGATCAAATCCCTGAAGGCCGGATACAGGGGGATTAAACCTCCAGGCACTGGCACTTCGCCCAGAGTACTTTTCCTCGTATCCCCCTACCCGTTGATGGGTGCGGGGAAGGGGACATTTATCGATGAGATCATCCGGTATGCGGGGGGGGAGAATGTCCTATCTTCCTCTGTGGTGGAATATCCCCACCTTCAGGTGGAGGATATTGTCTCTTATGCTCCTGATCTGATCTTCTACGTCACCAGGATGGGATTTCTAGGTGGAGAGGGCTTATTGAAAAAAATAGAGTCGATTCTCGGAGATGGCAGGTCCCGTTTCATCCCACTGGATCCTGATATTTATACTCGGCCCGGGCCACGCCTCTTCAAAGGGCTCATGGAAATGAGAGGATACATCGGGGGGGGATCCAAGTGAGGGTGAAAGGAAGGGGCATCATCTTCACTTTCCTTTCCTTCGGCGTATTGTGTGTTGTTTCTATTTTATCCCTCTTTGTGGGGCCTTACGACATATCCTTCCACGATATCTTAAGGGGGGTTGTTTCATTTGTGACTTCGGGGGGGGATGGCTCCACGGCTGTTAAAGTCGTATCTGAGTTGAGAATGCCGAGGCTCATACTTTCGGTCATCGCCGGTGGTTCCCTGTCTGTGTGCGGAGCTATTTTTCAGACGGTTCTCGGTAATCCTCTGGCAGACCCATATATTCTCGGGGTTTCAGGTGGGGCCGCGGTAGGAGCGGTATTATATTTTTTTCTTCCCGGAGCCTCAGGAGGAGGGATTCTTCTCTCTCTAATGGCATTCACCGGGGCGACACTTACCTCCTTCGGGGTATACATTCTTTCGGGTGTGTCGGGAAAACGGTCCAGGGGAAGGCTGATCCTCACGGGAGTCATTGTTGGAGCCTTCATGAATGCCGTCATTCTCCTACTCATTGCTCTCACGCCGCCTGGGAAAATACCGGGAGCCATCTTCTGGCTGATGGGAGATCTTTCAGGTGGAACAGGGCATAATCTTTTGCTGCTCCTCCCCATAGTCATGGTTTCCATCATTTCCCTCTATTTCATGTCGAGGGGATTGGATGTGATGCTCCTGGGTGACGAGGCATCGATTCAAAGCGGGATAGAGATAGAAAAATTTAAGGCCCTAATCTTCCTTGTTGTATCTCTACTTACCGGGGCAATCGTTTCAGTGTCAGGGCTAATCGGGTTCGTTGGCCTCATAATCCCCCATATGGTCAGGGGGTTTACAGGATCCCTCCATAGTAAGGTGATTCCTGGTTGTTTTCTCCTTGGTGCGTCTTTTCTTGTCTTGTCTGATCTGATTTCAAGGGGAGTTATGAGTTCGGGGACCTTGCCCGTGGGGGCGGTGACGGCGATCTTCGGGGCTCCCTTTTTTATTTACATCCTGCGGGGGAGGCTGTGATGGGGACCCCCATCCTCGAAGTCAAAGGTCTTTCATTCGGGTACGGGAGGGTACCTTTCTTCAACGAGATATCGTTTAAAGTCAGAAGAGGGGATTTCATCTTCCTTCTTGGGGAGAACGGGTCAGGGAAATCTACACTCATGAGGCTTCTTTGCGGGATATTGAACCCTTTGGCCGGGGATATCGAATACCAGGGGAAGAAGCTCTCCCAATACACCAGGAGAGAACTTGCAAGATATATCTCCCTTGCAGGAGATGAAGTGCCACAGGACTTTCCCCTCATAGTAAGGGATTACGTTTCCCTCGGGGTATTTCCCAGAAGGGGGTTCTTTGGGGTATTTTCCGACGAAGATCGGAGGGCTGTGGAAGAATCGATGGAGCAGATGGGGATCTCTCCCCTGAGCGAAAGGTATCTTCATGAGCTGTCTTCGGGAGAGAGGCAACGGGCTCTCCTCGCCAAGGCCCTGGTCCAGCGGGGGGAACTTCTTCTCTTCGACGAACCGGGAGCCCATCTGGATCTCCGCAATAGCCTGCAGATATTCTCCATACTGAATGGGCAGGTGGATGAGGGAAAAACTGTAATCGTCTCTTCTCACGACCCTAATATTACGGGCAGGTTCGGAAGATCTGTCCTTTTACTGAAGGGAGGAAAGATCGTCTCATTTGGTAAAGGAGAAGAGGTTTTGACGGAGTGGACCTTGAGGGACGCATTTGGAATCGAGGTAAGAGTTGATAAAAATCCCGCAACAGGGACTCCGAGAATCACCATAGTGGAGTAAGTGATTCCTTAATATTTTAATTTCCCCAGTTATAGTATAATATCTGCCTATTCCACTGGACGAGGAAGGTATGAAGAAAACGGATCTCGAGTATATACGTGGGGTTCTGGAAGGACAGTTGAAGGAGCTCCTGGATGGGGCGGGGAGGACCTTGAACGACATAATAGGAGACAACA
>CAYSOQ010000186.1:0-3661 GCA_964432685.1 uncultured bacterium | reverse complement strand
TCATGCTTCCCTCTGAGGCCCACGCTGTAATAAATGCACTTCAGAGGGTCGCCTCTATCATTGTTCAAAAATCTACAAAAGAAGGGTTCGGCCTCACTGTTACTGAGGGCATGTGGAAGGGGAAGCCTGTCATAGGTGGGGCGGTTGGGGGGATTACGACACAGGTTATAGATCACAGAACGGGATTTCTCGTACACTCTGTTGAGGGCGCTGCATACAGGATGAGATACCTTCTAAACCGTCCACAAATGATGAGGCAGATCGGGAAAAATGGGAAGGAATTCGTGAGAACAAATTTTCTGATAACGAAAAATATCAGGGATTACCTGATCCTCTTTCATTCAATTCGAGCAAACCATGCAGAAACCATAATGTTCTGATCCAAAAAATTTCCTAAAAAAAAGTTGCGTATTCGTATTACGCAGTGTAAAATGATTTTTACATTGTGTAAAAATTAAGAAAAAAAAGACGATAAGAAGGAAGAAAACAGATGAAGGTTACGATGGTAGGAGAAAATAAAACGTTTTGGGTCTTTTTTTTTGTGGCCCTTCTCATATTTTCCCTGACAGGAATATCCTGGGGTGAAGAGAATGATCCTTACCTGAAAAGTCTTGTCAAGGAAGTGATATCGAGAAATCCGGACCTTGCAAGGATGCGAGAGCATAAATCCGCAAAAGAACATCGCGTCTCTCCCGCGGGGACGCTCCCCGATCCCATGGTGGGTATTGGAATCACCAACTTGAGGGTTGACGATTTCGACATGGGAAAAGAAGCGATGACATCGAAAGATATTTTCTTCAGCCAGAGTTTCCCCTTTCCCGGGAAACTTTCCTTCAAAGAAGAGATTGCCGATATCCAGTCGAAACAGGCAGGCATGACGGTGAAAGAGTTCACTAATCTCCTTGCATATAAAACAGAGAGATCCTATTTCTCATTCTACGAGGTAACGAAATCTATCGCAATCACGGAGAAGACGAAGAGTGTACTCGAACAGTTTATTGAGATTACGAGACAAAGATATGCTGTTGGACAGGCTCTGCAGCAGGACATATTCAAGGCACAGACGGCGCTTCTCAACGTGAAACGAAGGCTCTTCAGACTCGAGCAGATGCGGGTTAAGGCGGTTGCCCTCATCAATACGCTCCGTTCCATGCCGGTTAATGAGAAAGTGAAGGTCCCCTCTTCATTACCTTTTTCCGAAGTAACTCTCTCGAAAAAGGATCTTCTCCAGGGTGCAAAGGAATATAATCCTACTCTTTCGAGGATCAGGCTCGCGGTGAATGAGGGGGAAAAGAGGGTTTCACTTGCGAAGAGGCAACTATATCCCGATTTTACCCTGTCTACCCGCTACCGGCAGAGGGAGAAAAGGTCCGATTTTGTCACTGCTTCCTTCACTCTTAAAATTCCTCTCTACGCATGGAGCAAGCAGAAAGAACTTATCCGGAGTGACACCTTTTTTCTCAAATCGAGACAAAGGGCACTCGATTCCTACATCGACACCCTTGAATTTCAAGTGGAAAAAATATGGGCAGACCTCCTTTCCTTAAAAAACAGGATTACTCTCCTTGAGGGGGGGGTGATCCCAGAAGCCAGGGAAGAGGTAAACGCAGGCATGAGCGCCTATACAGTGGGCAAGCTGGAGTTTATATCCCTTTTGAGTTCTGAACTCAACTTCTTCAAATATGAGCTCGAACTTGCGGGCCTACGGAATAGGTATAACGAGAGGGTGGCGAAGCTCTGGCACATTATTGTGGGGAAAGATTTAACACATATTGAGGTGCATGATGAATAAAAAAATAATAGTTCCCGTTTTGATTCTCTTCATCTTCGCTTTAGGGGGAGGAGCAGGCCATTTATTGAGCAGGAAAATGCATCACTCTTCAATAGAGAAGGATCCTGGCCGAGCGGGGCAATCTAAGGCAGAGGCACCAAAGAAAAAGAAGATCCTCTACTGGAAGGCACCTATGGATCCCACATATATAAGGAACGAACCGGGTAAATCTCCGATGGGAATGGACCTGGTGCCTGTGTATGAGGGAGAGGAAGGAGGGAGTTCAGCGGGGACAATCAAGATCGACCCTGTGGTGAGACAGAACATGGGGATAAGGACCGATAGTGTGAAGTCGGGACCTCTTGTGAGAAAGATCAGGGCTGCGGGGATGGTCACCTACAACGAGAAGGGAATATCATCGGTAAACACGAAGATAGCCGGATGGATCGAGAAACTCTATGTGGACGAAACAGGGCAGCTTGTCAAGGAAGGCCAGCCTCTTCTGGAGATCTACAGCCCTGAACTGGTATCGGCTCAGAAAGAGGTTCTCATTGCCCTGAACCATTATCAGGAGGTGAAGGAAAGCCCCTTTAAAGAGGTTGTGGAAGGAGCCAGGGCCCTCGTGAAGGCCTCCAAAGAGAGGTTGAGGCTCTGGGATATTAAGGAGAAGGATCTCGAGAAGCTGGAAAAACAAGGAATTGTGAACAAAAGGCTTACCATTTATTCACCCTCATCGGGGATTGTGGCTTTGAAAAAAACCTTTCTCGGAACACATGTGAAGCCGGGAGCAGAACTTTACAGGGTTGCGGATATCTCTTCCGTATGGGTCGACGCAGACCTCTACGAGTATGAACTGCCCTGGGTGAAAGTAGGCCAGGAGGCGGATGTGACCCTCGATTACATTCCCGGGAAGACATTCAGAGGGAAAATATCCTACATATATCCTTACCTGGAAAAGAAAACAAAGACGGTGAAGGTAAGGGTTGAGGTCCCAAATAATAATTTCACCCTCAAACCTGAAATGTACGCTCACGTGGAGATAGATTCAATAATCGATGAGGATTCGATAGTCATCCCATCGGAGGCCGTCATACAGACAGGGGTGAGGAATATCGTCTTTGTGGAGAAAGGGGAGGGGGAATTTATTTCCCGGCCGGTAACGCTCGGTGTCGAGACGGGAGATGGTCGCGTACAGGTACTTAAGGGACTTGAGAAGAACGAGAAGATTGTCCTTTCAGGCCAGTTCATGCTCGATTCCGAGAGCTCCATCAGGGAGGCGATTCAGAAGTTGACTGCCACCGACGAGAGCAAAGAGAAGATGGATATGAAAGGAATGAAAGGCATGAAAGATATGAAAGATTCTTCAGGCGGAAAAATGAAGATGGAAATGAAAGTTATGAAAGGTTCTGAAGAGGGCAAAATGAAGATGGATATGAAAGGAATGAAAGGCATGAAAGGCATGAAAGGCAT
Source organism: uncultured bacterium (assembly GCA_964432685.1). Lineage (GTDB taxonomy): Bacteria > Desulfobacterota > Deferrimicrobia > J040 > J040 > CAYSOQ01. The sequence goes on along the minus strand of CAYSOQ010000186.1, from coordinate 420 downwards.
GAAAGATTCTTCTGGTGGAAAAATGAAGATGGATATGAAAGGCATGAAAGGTTCTTCCGACGGAAAAATGAAGATGGACATGGACCAGATGGGACATACCCAATAAATCATTTAAAACAATCTTAAAGAAGGTGGCCAATGCTTAAAGGGATTATTTCCTGGTCTGTGAAAAACCGATTTATGGTGATCATTGCATCCTTTTTACTTGTGGGATGGGGAATGTACGCCATGATGAACATCAACCTCGATGCAATTCCCGACCTGTCTGACGTCCAGGTGATCATCTTCACTGATTATCCAGGCCAGAGCCCCCAGATTGTGGAAGACCAGGTAACATATCCTCTTACCACCTCCATGCTTGCGGTTCCCAAAGCGAAAGGTGTGAGGGGTTACTCTTTCTTCGGATTTTCCTTCGTGTAC
>CAYSOQ010000185.1:0-3671 GCA_964432685.1 uncultured bacterium | reverse complement strand
ATACCTTAAGCCTTTGCGAGGACCTCTCCATCACGGAGAAACTGCTTCCCAGTTCGGACGCTGCCCGGAAAAGGTACGTGTTCACAGGTGGTAAGTTGAAGAGGCTGCCTGAGTCGGCCCTTGCATTTTTCAAATCTTCTATCCTATCCAAAGGGGGCAGGATTAGAGTTGCCATGGAGCCCTTCATCCCAGGAAGAAAGGGGGGTGGAGATGAATCACTCATGAATTTCGCCAGGAGGCGACTCGGGGAGGAGGCAGCGGAAAAACTCATAGAACCCATGGCGGCGGGAATATATGCGGGAGACCCGGACAAGATGAGCCTGAAAAGCTGTTTTCCCCTCATTCACGAGCTGGAATCGCGCTATGGGAGCCTGGTCAGAGGGATGTTTGCCCGGATGAGAGAGAGGAAGGGGAGTTCCAGGGGAGAAAAGGGCGGCCCAGCGGGGCCCGGGGGAGTCCTCACATCTTTCGACGGAGGTGTATCCACCATCGTGGAGGCCCTTGAGGGCAGAGGTGACTTCGATGTACGTCTGGGCTGGAAAATTATGTCCCTTACGAAGGCAGGTGAGGGGGGATATTCCCTCATGTGTAACCACAGGGGTAGCCGGATCTCGGATAATGCGGATGTGGTGGTTCTCGCGTCCCCAGCCTATTCGGCCTCTGAGATTGTGGGAGATCTTGATCCAGGGATCTCTAAAACCCTGGGGGCAATTCCTTATGCTCCAGTATCCGTGGTGTCCATAGGGTTTGAAAAGAGGGGGCTTGAGGAGAAGTTAAACGCTTTCGGGTTCCTGGTTCCAAGGGGGGAGGGGAGGAAGGTTCTGGGTGTGCTTTACGATTCCTACATTTTTTCGAACAGGGCGCCCGAAGGGTATGTTCTCCTGCGAGGAATGGTGGGGGGGGCAAGGAATCCCACATATGCTACCCTGGATGAGAATGTGCTCATAGAGATGGTGAGGAAAGAGGTGGAAGGGATAATAGGGATCGATATAGATCCGGTCTTCATAAGACTGTTTGTCCATGAAAGAGGGATACCCCAGTACCTTGTGGGGCACGGTGACAGGGTCAACGACCTGGAGGAGTCCCTTCTTAAGCACCCCGGCCTCTATCTTAACAACAATGCCTACCGGGGGATCGGCCTGAATGACTGTGTGAAGAATTCAAGGGAGGGTGCCCTTCGGATACTCGAATATCTTGACTCCTGAAAAATTTCAATGGAGAAATTCCCTTCTTCCTTGAATAGGAAGATAATTGGAATAAAATAGGGAGTAAACAGTCGAACATTTGATCTGTCATTTCATCCCAGTGATGAGGAGGTAATATGCTGAAAAAATCTACCATGTTTATTCTTGTAATTGCACTTGTCTTTCCCGCTCTGGCTGTTCGCGCCGACGATGTGACAGATTCCCTCAGGGAGGCGGAGAAGCAGTATAATTCTAAGAACTACACCGAGGCGGTGAAAGAACTGGAATTTGCCACCCAGCTCATACGGCAGAAGAAGTCGGAAAATGTCAAAAAATTAATGCCCGAGGCTCTTCCGGGTTGGACAGCCGGGGAAGCGAAGGCGACAACAGCGGGGAGTATGTATCTCGGGGGGGGGATCAAGGTTACCAGGAAGTACACCAGGGGAGATGAAGAAGTTTCCATCGAGTTGACCATGGACAACCCGATGATGCAGACTTTTATGGCAGCCATGAACAACCCCATGCTTGCCGGCCCCGATGCAAAGCTTACCCGTATCCATGGACAGCGGGGAATCCTGAAATTCAACTCCTCCAACCAGCGGGGGGAACTAAACATTGCATTTCAGCAGAAAGTCCTGATCAGCGTAAAAGGGGATAACCTCGAAACGGATAAGGTACTGGTAGACTATGCGAAACTTCTTGATTTTAAGAGGATAGAAGGAGCAATCATGAAGTGAAACGGTCATTTCTCCTCACTTTTTCATTAGTAGCCATTTTCCTCTGCATATCCCTGGTACAGGGTTGTGCGGTAAACCCGGTGACGGGGAAAAAAGAACTGAGCCTTGTTTCCGTAACCGAAGAGGAGGAGGTTTCACTCGGGAAAAATGCATTCGTCCCTACTGTTTCCAGCATGGGGGGGTTCTACCGGGACAAGGGACTCAATCTTTACGTTCAGTCTGTGGGGGAGAGATTGGCGAAAGGCTCTCACCGGCCCTCTCTCCCATATAAATTCCGCGTTCTCAATTCTTCTGTCCCGAATGCCTTTGCACTACCAGGCGGCTTCATCGTGATCAACAGGGGCCTCTTAGTAGCCCTCTCTTCGGAGGGGGAACTGGCGGCTGTGCTGGGCCATGAGATAGGACACGTGACCGCCCGCCACGCAGTGGCCGCCTACCAGAGGGCACTGGCGGCGAACCTGGCAATCCTCGGGGTCGGTGTGGCCTCTGGAAGGTCCAATACTGCCATCAGGTTCTCCTCTATTGCTGCGAACCTGGTGGAAAACGGATATTCCAGGGAGCAGGAACGTGAATCCGACTATCTTGGTGTCGATTATATGGTTCGCACCGGGTATGATCCACGGGGCGCGATAGACCTTCAGACCTATTTCTATGAAGAGTTTGAAAGGGGTAAGAGGTCGAATTTCTTCGGTGGAATCTTCAGGACCCATCCCTTCTCGAAAGAGCGACTTGAGAACATTCGCGCCTACATCGGGGAAAACTACAAGGGTGTTTCCGGTTCCCCTGGATACCGTCTGTTCGAGGGGAGGTTTGCCAGCAAGACAGGGAGAGTTCGGCAGGTACAGAAAGCCTACGATGTGTTCGATGAGGGGGTAAAACTCCTTGAAAAAAAGAAGAAAAAGGAAGCACTGCCAAAGTTTCTGAAAGCCATCGAAATCGAACCTGGTGAAGCTCCATTCTACGCCTACGGGGGATTGGTATTTCTCCTTGACGATCGATTGAACACTGCAATAAATTACTTGAGTAAGTCTGTTGAGCGCGATCCTGAATATGCAGATGCGAGGATCTACCTGGGGATTGCCCTTGGAAAAAGGGGGGATTGCCGTAGTGCAGTTTCCCATCTGGAAAAAAGTATGGACATTATGCCCACGAAAGTGGCCGCGAAATACCTGGGCATTTGCTACAGGAAACTGGGAGATCTGGAAAATGCCCGGAAGTATGAACGTATGGCCAGGTAGGTATGGGCGTGTGGTTTTAACGTTCTTTCTCTAAATAAGGAGGGCTGGGATGAAGAAGTGGCAGTGTACCGTTTGCGGGTACATTCACGTTGGTGATGAACCCCCCGATATCTGTCCCGTATGTGGGGCTCCGGCAGATAGTTTCGAGCTTGTAAAGGAAGTATGAAGGGTGGAAGAGTATATTTCAAGAGAGAAGAAGGATGTGGGGTGGCTAACGAAGAACATCCCCTGCAGAACATTCTGTCCTGCCAACACGGATATCCCGGGATATATCGACGCCATTGTAAGAGGGGATTATTCAAAGAGTTACGAGATCAACAGGGCGGACAATATTTTCCCGGGAATACTCGGGAGAGTGTGCACTAGGCCCTGTGAACCCCCCTGCAGGCACGCTTACGAAGGCCTCGGGGACCCCGTTTCGATATGCTACTTGAAACGCGTCGCCTGGGATCATGGAAGATTTGACGTATCAAAGAAATGGGAAAAAATGGCAAGCACAGGGAAGCGGATCG
>CAYSOQ010000184.1:0-3683 GCA_964432685.1 uncultured bacterium | reverse complement strand
CTGAACAACAGTTCAGGAAAGTAGGATGATATGGGAAAATCCTATGCAAATATCATCCATTTCTGTCTCATCATAGGGATTATTTTCCTGTCTATCGGGGCTCCTTATGCCCATCCCATTCAAATCCCTTCTGGAATCGTAGAAAAGGGGTTCCTCGTCCTGGGTGCTGACAGAGTTTCCATATCCAAAGAAAAGGGTATTCTCACTGCCCTGGGAAAAGTCCACCTAAAGTATCAGGGGAGAAAGGTAGAAGCTGGAAAAATTGAATACTACTACCAAAAGGGATTCCTCGTAATCTCTGAGGGAGTCAGGCTATACGATGAAGAGGTGGAATTTTCCTTTGAGAGGGTCGAAGTAGACTTAAAAACGCAACAATCCACCTTTTACAACGGATCTATCTATGTGAAGAAGGAACATTTGATGGTCACAGCGAAGAGATTGGAAGAGCTCTCCAGGGATCATTTCGCAGTGTACGATGCGAGGTTTACCACCTGCGATAATTGTGATAAAGCCGATTGGAGAATTCGTATAGGCAAGGGAAAACTCACCCTGGGAGGGTATGCCACAGGCAGTAACCTCTTACTCGAAATTCGGGACAAATCTTTTTTCTGGCTCCCCTATGCCTTCTTCCCTGCTAAGACCAACCGGGAATCAGGTCTACTCGTTCCCAGTTTTTCATCCAGTGTAACCAAAGGTACGAGATTGACTGTCCCAATCTACTTAGTTACCTCGGAACATACCGATCTGACAACCACTTTTGATTACATGTCCAAGCGGGGTGTGAAGACAGGAGGAGAATTCCGGCTGCATCTCAACGATATATCAAAGGAGGTGCTAGAGGCGCATTACATCAATGACCGGAAGTTCGGTGGGGCAAGGTACCGTGTACGCTTCGATGGAAATGCCTCGGGAGGGTTCCCTTTCTTCCTCACTGGAAGGATCGATTACGCTTCCGACAAGGAATACTATCCTGATTTTGAGGATGACATACTTTTGCGTACCACTCGCCAGGTATTAACGGAGATCTCGACGGGTGTTGAGGGGAAAAACTACTTTTTCGAAACTTCAGGGGCTTATATACATGACATTGAAGAGGTCCAGGATGACAGGACAACCGTACAGGTACTTCCTTCATTACTTTATACATTTAAGGATAAGAGGCTGATACCACACATATATGGAGGATCCAGAATTTGGGTTACGAACTATTATTCACGCAAAGACGGATCTAAACAGAAGGGAGGAGGATCCATTTCGGGTCGTATGCCATTCAGGTTATTTGAATTTCTCACGTTCATCGGGGAAATGGAATTCGTTGATAATCTCTACTATTATAAACGTGATACGGGGATACGAGGTTACAAGAATTATATCTACTGGGACAAAAGGGGAACCATTAAAACCAGTTTATCCAAAAATTATGGTATATCCGGTGAAACCATCGTTCACAAGGTGGAACCCTACATTACGATTCAGGATACTAAGAGAATATACGGAGCATCGCCGGAAAAAATCGACCCCTTCGATAGTGCTCCAGAGAAGAGGAGAATCATAATCGGAATCGGGAACAGAGTAAATACTTTGAGGGAGGGTGGGCAGGTTGAAGAGACGGGGAGGATACAGGTGAAATATTCATATGATTTCAACAGGAATGTGGACCTCTCTTCTAAACTGATCGACCCCTTTTCGGATTATTTTAGAACGTATCAGGACCAGATCGATATTGCCGTAGATGGAGGCCTTACCAAGGATCAGAGATCTGATTTATATATCGACAGTTATTTGAAAATCGGGCCTTACCTGGATTTCCTCGGGGAGGGGTTCTACGATACGAAAAAGGGGGTATTGGACAAATTTTCCTTCGGGATAACCTATGACAACAAGAAGGAAAGTTATGTTTCTTCCACCATCCGGCATACCAGAAGGCTCGCCACAGACCTCAACATAAATTACAACCATAGACTCTTAACATGGTTGCGCCTCAAAGGTTGGCTAAACTATTCTCTTAAAGACAGTGTCATCATTGAGAATACTTCGTTTTTCGAGTATATACCGAGAAGTGAATGTTGGAGTGCCACCTTAGGGTTGAGTAGAAAAACTCGACCGGCTGAGACCACCTATTCCTTTTATTTATCTCTTAGGGGGCTGGGGTCCGTAGGAAGGTAGAAATGAACGGCAGAGACTTGCGGAAAGGAGGGATACATGATCGAGGGTGTTGAAATAAAGAAATTGAAGGTAATTCCTGACGAGAGGGGCAGGCTCATGGAAATCCTGAGAAGGGACGATGGACTTTTCATCGAGTTTGGCCAGGCTTATCTCACAACTGGATATCCGGGTGTTGTGAAAGCGTGGCATTATCACAAAGTACAGTGGGATAACTTCTGTGTAGTCAAGGGAATGATGAAGATCGTTCTATATGACGAAAGGGAGGGATCATCCACGAAAGGGAAGTTGATGGAACTATACATGGGTAAGCACAACCCGTCCCTGGTAAGGATCCCACCCCTCGTTTACCATGGATTCAAATGTGTAGGCCCTGAGGAAGCCCTCCTAATAAATATCCCGACAGAGCCATATAACAATGCTTCACCGGATGAACACAGGATTGACCCCCACGACAACCATATACCCTATGACTGGGAGAGGAGGGACGGTTGATGAAAATCTTCGTTGCCGGCGGAGCTGGATTTATAGGTTCAAATTTCATCAGGTTCATGCTGAAAAAATACCCGGAGGTTTCTATCCACAACTACGACAGCCTCACCTACGCGGGGAACCTGGAAAACCTGGAAGGACTTGAAGATGACGAGAGATATTCTTTTACAAAAGGAGACATATCCCGGGATGATGAGTTGGTAGATCATCTTCACGAAGGGTTTGACGTAGTTGTTAATTTCGCTGCGGAATCCCACGTGGATAGAAGCATCACAGACCCAGCATCATTCGTAAGGACCAACGTTCTGGGAACTGGAATTCTCTTGAACAGGTGCATGGACAGGAAGATACCTCTTTTCGTACAGATCTCCACCGATGAAGTATACGGAACCCTGGGGGAAACAGGGTATTTCAAGGAGGACACACCCCTCTCACCAAACAGTCCATATTCCGCTTCGAAGTGTGGAGCGGACATGATTGCACTTTCCTATTTCAGGACCTTTGAATACCCCGTCATCATCACCCGTTGCTCCAACAATTATGGCCCCTACCAGTTTCCTGAAAAGTTGATCCCCCTCTTCATTACAAATGCCCTGGAGAACGAACAATTACCTCTTTACGGAGATGGAATGAACGTGCGGGACTGGATTTATGTAGAGGATCATTGCGACGCTATCGATCGTGTAATTCACAAGGGGAGGCCTGGGGAAGTGTACAATATCGGTGGTGAATGTGAAAAAACGAACCTGGAGATTACCCATCAACTTCTGGATTTGCTGGGAAAATCCAGGGAACTCATCAGGTTTGTATCCGACCGTCCCGGGCACGATTGGCGTTATGCAATGGATATCGGGAAAATCGAAGCTGAACTCGGGTTTTCTCCTTTTACTACATTCAGTTCGGGCCTCGAGAAAACAGTAAAATGGTACAAAGAAAATGAGCGCTGGTGGAGGAATGTAAAGAGTGGTGAATATATTCAATATTATAAAAAAGTCTACGGGGAAAGACTCCGTTAGGAAGAAGCTTCT
>CAYSOQ010000183.1:0-3714 GCA_964432685.1 uncultured bacterium | reverse complement strand
TACTCCCACTCAAAAGACCTTAACATTCCGGGAGAGAGGATCGGGTACGCAGCCGTATCTCCGGAGATAACAGGCGCAAAAAAACTCTTCGACTCGATGGTATTCGCCAACAGGACCCTGGGATTCGTGAATGCACCCGCTCTCATGCAGCGTGCTTCGAAGGATCTTGTGGGCACCAGAGCAGACCTTAGGGCTTACAGGGAAAACCGGGCCCTTCTCTCCAAATTCTTTGACGATTTTGGGTTGGAATATTCAATGCCCGAGGGGGCGTTCTACTTCTTCCCGAAGGTTCCTTTTGGGGAAACTGATCTCTCTTTCACCCAGAGGGCCAAGGATGAAGGAATCCTCGTTGTTCCTGGAAGTGGTTTCGGCCTGCCAGGCTATTTTCGTGTTGCCTACTGCACATCACCTGACATGGTGAAGCGCTCCCGGGATGCATGGGGGCGACTGCTATCAAAACGGGAGAGATGAGATGAAACGGTACGTGAGAACCCACATTCGCCAGCTCGAAGGCTACAGCCCGGGTGAACAACCCGGGGAAAATAGGTACATCAAGCTGAATACGAATGAAAACCCGTATCCCCCATCTCCGAGAGTGAGGGATTCCATCAAAAAGGAAGTGGATAGTAACCTCAAGCTATACCCCGATCCGGAATGCAGGAAACTCCTTCGAGCAGCATCCAAAGTTTACCAAATATCCGAAAGTAATATTCTCGCGGGGAACGGGTCGGATGAGCTACTGGCGATCTTATCCCGCGTCTTCCTCGGAGAAAAAGAGCGTGCCGTGTTCCCCTCCCCCACCTACACGCTTTACGATACCCTCGTGAAAATCCAGGGAGGGGTGCCAGAGGAAGTGCCCTTTCCGGACGACTTTTCCCTTCCGAAGGGAATCCAGAAAAAACGGGGGAAACTTATTTTCATCGCCAACCCCAACTCTCCATCTGGAACATTCACTAAGATAGAGACCCTAAGGGCAGTTGCCGACTCGTTCAGGGGAATCGTGGTAATAGATGAGGCTTACGCAGATTTCGCGGGGAAAAGCGCAATCCAACTTGTGAAGGATAAAGAAAACGTGGTTGTTCTCAGGACGCTCTCAAAATCCTTCTCCCTTGCGGGGATCAGGCTGGGTCTCGCCTTTGCTCCAGAATGGATAATAGAAGAGATGAGGAAAGTGAAAGATTCCTACAACGTGAACAGCCTTACCCTCGCAGCAGGCACTGCTGCATTGGGGCACATATCCTGGATGAAAAAGAACGTGGGAAAAATCATTGCCACAAGAAAACACCTGATTCCCTCGCTGGTTTCCCTTGGATTCGAAGTCTTTCCATCGGAGGCGAATTTCGTCCTTGCAAGAAAAAAGGGTAAATCCCTTAAATCTCTCTACCTGGATCTAAAGAATAGAAGGATCCTCGTACGCTATTTCGATAACCCCCGGCTATTCGACAGTGTGCGCATCTCCGTGGGAACCGAAGAGGAAACAGGCTCCCTGCTTCGGATCATGGGGGAGATCCTTAAGAAAGGCTAACAGCTATTTTGACCCCTTTTCACCCCCTTTGGATTATACTGGTAGAAACCCCGGTTGGAGGGGACATGTCCCGTGACGATTGGAAATATTACGACGATGAAATGTGGGATGAAGAAGAGAGGGAAGAGGAAGAGAAGAAAAAACCTGTAGAGTGCCGTCGGTGTACTCGTTTCAACGAACCTGGCGCGCTCTACTGTTCATGGTGCGGGAGACCGCTCGGAAAAGAATAACCCCATCCGCAGGCTTTCACCCAATGGGAGAGATAATCAGCGCGAGCAGGCGCTCCGATATACCTGCATTTTTCTGGCCCCGGTTCTTAGAAACCATTGAAAGGGGTTCCGTTTCAGTGCCAAATCCCATCACCGGCAAGCCCTATACACTCTCTTTAAAACCTGAGGATGTCGATTGCCTCGTCTTCTGGACGAAAAACCCGTCCCCTTCGCTGCCATCGCTTCGTGAAATCCAGGAGAGAGGGTATGATTTCGTGTACCATGTAACGGTGAATGGTTACGGGGAAAATTTCGAGAGGAAGGTTCCTCCCTGGTGGGAGGTTGTAAATTCCATTAAGAAACTCTCTAAGGCTATCGGCAGAGAGAGGGTGTTCTGGCGCTTTGACCCCCTCCTTCCGCATGTGGATAGTGAAATAACCCTTGGGAGGTTCAAGGAGATCTCGAGAGCCCTCTCCGGTTACGTATCAAGATGCTACGTGGCCATTTTTCATCCATACAGGAAGGCTCTTGCCAGGTTGAGGAGAAACGGATATAACCTCGATGGGGAATTTTCTCCTGGAAACCTGCCGGCAAAGCTCCTCGAGGAGGGGAGGAGGAAGTCCCTACCCATGTTTTCCTGCTGCAGCCCACTGCTGGAAATGGAGGGGTTCCAGAAGGGAAGTTGCGTTGATGGAGAGTACCTGTCAGGCCTTTTCAACAAAACCGGCCTTCTCAAGAGGAACCATGCCACACGGCCGGGATGTGAATGTGCACACAGCCGGGACATTGGCCTATATCGAAGCTGCACCCACGGGTGCCTTTATTGTTACGCGTCCTGAGGATAAGTATCTCAATGAAAAAATACAAGATCCTTCAACATAAAGAGGACCCTTCAAAGTTCGACTTGATGAAGGACCTGAACGATGCCCAGCGGGAGGCCGTTCATCACCAGGATGGCCCTCTTCTCGTGATCGCGGGAGCAGGTTCCGGGAAAACCAGGACCCTCATCTACCGGGTTGCACACCTCGTCTCCCAGGGAATCGATCCTTCGTCAATCCTGCTCCTCACGTTTACAAGGAAAGCTGCAGAAGAAATGCTACGGAGGGCTGCCATCCTTATGGACAACAGGTGCGAAAAAGTTGCAGGCGGTACTTTCCACTCATTCGCCAACATCGTCCTCAGGCAGTACGGCCACCTCCTGGGATATGGAAGCAATTTTTCTATCCTCGACCGATCTGATTCCCAGGACCTTGTGGGCTACATCCGTGAGGAGTTGGGTTACTCAGGGAAAGAGGTCCGGTTCCCGAGGAAAGAGACCGTATCCGAGATCATAAGCAAATCGATCAACAAGAATCAGGATATCGAAGAGGTGATCACGTCTGATTTTCCCCATTTCACTTATCTTGTGGCTGACATAAAGAGAATTGCCGTTACCTACCAGGTGATGAAGCAGGATAAGAACCTCATGGATTACGACGACCTTCTAGTGAACCTGAGATCCCTCCTTGTAACCCACAGGGAGGTTAAAGAGGAACTCTCAGGGAAATTCAGGTACCTCATGATCGATGAATTCCAGGATACGAACCGCCTTCAGGGAGAGATTGCCTACAATCTTTCGGAAAATCAGAGAAACATCATGGCGGTGGGAGACGATTCCCAGAGCATCTATTCCTTCCGGGGAGCCCACTTCCGCAACATCATGGATTTTCCCTCTACCTACCCGAACGCCAGGGTAATCTATCTTGAAGAAAATTACAGGTCCACCCAGCCTATCCTTGACCTCACCAACACAATTATCGAAAGGGCGGAGGAAAAATTTCCCAAGAAACTGTACACACTGAAAAGTGGAGGTGAATTCCCCTGGCTCGTGGCAACCCCCAATGAGAAGATGCAATCCATATTTCTGGCAGACCATATTCTGGAAATAAACGAAGGAAGAGTGGACCCTCCGGACATAGATGTTCTCTTTACACATATCCT
>CAYSOQ010000182.1:0-3724 GCA_964432685.1 uncultured bacterium | reverse complement strand
AGAAGACCCCTTACATGGTGACACCATGAAGGAACTTTACAGAAAAGTCCCTCCTGTCGCGACACGGCTGGGAGCCCTATTGTTTCACTCAGGCTTTCACTATGTGAAGGACTGGTATCTCGCGGAGGGTGGACACGAAGGGCCCCGGAAACTATGGGGGGAGAAAGGAAAAACCCCATCCCAGGATCGACTTTATTTGAAGAGGAGCATGAAGGAACTGAAACTGTTTCTCGAGACTCACCAATCTGCAGGGACCGAAGGCCTCATTGAGAGGGCGAAGGCAAGGGCAGTATCGCTTCTTGTTCATATTCAACAGATGTCCCCTTAGAGAGGGACAATCTTGAGGGAGGTATCCTCATGGCAAATCCCCCGAACAGGCTGATTCACGAAAAAAACCCTTATCTCAAAAAACATTCATCCAATCCCGTGGACTGGTACCCGTGGGGGGATGAGGCCATCGGAAAAGCTCGAAAAGAGGACAAGCCGATTCTTATATCTATCGGGTACTCGACCTGCCACTGGTGCAACGTCATGGAGAGAGAGTCTTTCTCGAACCCTCAAGTAGCTTCAGTGATGAACAGGAACCTTGTAAGTATAAAGATTGACAGGGAGGAGAGGCCTGATCTCGACAAGATATACATAACCGCAGTAAGTGCCATGACGGGAAGTGCCGGATGGCCCTTGAACGTGTTCCTCACAGATGAACTCGAACCTTTCTTCGGAGGCACATATTTCCCCCCCAGTCCCCGTATGAATCTCCCGGGATGGGTGGACCTGGTCGAGGCCATAGGGAGAGCCTGGCGTGATCCGGAGAAAAGGAAGGAGATCAGGGAATCATCTTCCTATCTAACCGGTGTAGTATCGAAGGCTTTACATACCTCCCCGGATAGAGGAAAAATCAGTGAAAACCATGTATATCAAGGATACAGGGCAGTTGCCGATTCTTTCAACGAAACTTTCGGAGGGTTCAGCAAAGCACCCAAGTTTCCCGTCCCTGTAATACACCACTTTCTCCTCCGATATTTTTCCTTTGCCAGGAGCAGGGGAAGGAAGGAGGAAGCAGAGAGGGCACTTAAGATGTCACTCCACACCCTCAGGAAAATGGCCGAAGGAGGCATCTTTGACCATCTGGGAGGAGGTTTCCACCGCTACTCGACTGATGAGACCTGGCTGCTCCCCCACTTCGAAAAAATGCTCTACGATAATGGGCAGCTTGCAAGAGTTTACCTGGAGGCGTACTTGATCACGGGAGACACACAGCTAAGATCCGTTGGCCTCGAGACTATACACTATGTTCTAAGGGATCTTGCCCACCCTGAAGGTGGATTCTATAGCGCTGAGGATGCCGACAGCCTCCCACATGAACTTGCCCATCTCCTCCCGGATGAGACGGGTGAATATGGAAAGGAAGGGGCCTTCTATGTCTGGACATGGGAGGAAGTAATGAGGGTCCTGGGAGAGGACGGAGGAGAGATTTTTTCTTACGTGTACAACGTTAGGGAGGGAGGGAACGTCTCTTACGATCCAGTCGAAGAGTTCTCCGGGAAAAATGTCCTTCATAGTGGCAGATCACTAGCGGAAGCAGCAAGAAAGTTCGGCAGGGAAGAAAATGAAATCCAGGATATCCTCTTAGAGGGGAAAAGAAAACTCCTCCATCAAAGGGGGAAACGCCCCAGGCCCTCTCTCGACGGAAAAATCATAACTTCATGGAACGGAATATTCTTGAGTGCGTTAGCCACCGCGTACCGTGCAACCGGGGACGACAGATACCTCGAATCGGCAAAGGGGACCGTGTCGTTCCTTAAAAAAGAACTCTTCGATGGAGAAAAGGAGACACTTTACAGAAGCTGGAAAGATGGAAGGGGGAGTGTTGTAGCCTTTTCCGATGACTACGCCAACTTAGCCCAGGGACTCATAGACCTTTACGAAGCTACCTTCGAGGTAACCTACCTCACCTGGGCCCGTGAGTTAACTGAGATCATGGTCAAACGCTTCTACGACGCAGCGCGGGGGGGGGTCTACCTCTCGGATGAGGGCCATGACCCTCACCTCATCCTGCGGGTGAGAGAGGATTATGACAACGTGGAGCCTTCCTCCAGTTCCGTTGGGGCAATGAACATACTGAGGCTTGATTCCTACTACGGGGAAGAGAGCTTCCAGGGAAAGGCGCAGGAGACGATGGAAAATTTCAGCGGGATCATCAGCGGATCCCATCCTTCCCTTCCCTTCATGCTCTCTGCCTTCATGTACAACCTAGAGCCTCCATGCCATATCGTACTACAAGGAAATAAAAACGATGGAAGGACAAGGGGATTGGTAGAATCTCTCCTCCCACTCTTCCTACCCCAAAAAGTGGTCATTTGGGCTCAATCCGAAGAAGATTTCAATAATTTGGGGAAAACCCTCGACATTCCCCAAACCGGGCCATGGGATGAAACCCCATCGGCAAGGGTTTGTGTCCACAACCGCTGCCTCCCCCCGGTGTACGATGGAGAGTCCCTCATCAGACAGTTGCGCAATGAAGGGCTTATCTGATTAATAGTAGGCTGAATATCTGTAGTTCCCTGTCCTGGAACTATAATCAAAAGAAATTGACTCTTCAGGCTCCTTAAACTATAGTAAGTGGTTACTTACATTATGAGCAAAAAAAGCACAAAAGAGAAGATCCTGGAAGCAACCCTCTCCCTTATTTCGGAGAAGGGCTACCTGGGGGCCACTACGAGGGATATAGCCATGAGGGCGGGCATCTCCGAGATCACTCTCTTCCGCCATTTCGGATCAAAGGAGAATCTCTTCGAAGGAGTCTTGAACCGCTACACTTTTCTCCCCAGAATCAAGGAAATGAGGCCCACTCTGGATACCCTCCCCTACCCGGAGGCACTATACCTCGTGGGGATTGAACTGCTTCGAACCCTTAAGGAGGGAAAACCCCTCGCATCTATTCTTGTATGTGAGTGCAAACTTTATCCGGAAAAGGTCACCAGGGTTTTTGACGGGATTGTGGATGACATAATCACCACCCTCGCCGGGTATCTGGAGGAAAAGCAGAAGGAGGGAGAGATTCGAAAGTTCCTCCCCGTGGATATGGCGCGGCTCTTCCTGAGGCAGGTTTACTCCTACTTTCTCATTGAAGAGATCATAAGGGGGGGTAATCTCGGGAAGGGGGAGATGGAAAAGAATGTAAAACTGATAGTGGACATCTTCGTCCATGGGATTCACAGCTTCGAAGGAGATAGGTAATATCGTATTCAGGAGACGCCGATGATGAAGAAATTAGTTTTTATATTCATATCCATTTTGTTGGTGGGTCAGGTATTCATGGCAGCCCCAGAAACCGCCTTTTCCGGGGACAACCCCAAGCAGAAAGGATCGGGCCCTCCCCCATCCCCCGTAGCGGTCGCGAAGGTGACCCGGGGAATCCTCGCACCCCATGAAAATTTCACGGGTAGTATCTATTTTCATGAAGTGACAGACCTATCCTCAGAGACCAGTGGAAGAGTCGAGGGCACTCTCTTCGAAGAAGGGGAGGTAGTAAGAAAGGGACAGGTCCTTTTGCGGGTAAACGCAGAAATCCTCGAGAAAAGTATTGCCGAGACAATCGGAAGCTACGAGGAGACCGGAGTAAACCTGGAAAAATCCAGGTTGGATCTTGAGCGGATAAAAAAACTTTTTTCACTGGACTCCATTGCAGCACAGACATATGACGATTACCGGTAAGTTCCAC
>CAYSOQ010000181.1:0-3725 GCA_964432685.1 uncultured bacterium | reverse complement strand
GATCTTCACGCCCCTGTCGTCCTTCTCAAGCCTACCTACTATAAAATATGGCTCGTTAGATGAGAGAAGTGTCTCTGCCTCCAGGTATAGATCGGGAAAGAGGACCACATCCACAAGACCTTCCTTGTCCTCGAAGGTGAGGAAGCCCATCCTCTCATCCTTTCTCGTCCTCTTCTCCTGTATGGAAGAAGTGACACCCCCAATCTGAACTACAGTTCCATTCTTCCTGTGTACGAGGGACGAAGTGGTTACATTGCCGTATGTGGTTATCAAATTGCTTATCTGGTCGAGGGGATGCCCCGTGATATAAAATCCGAGTGCTTCTTTTTCGTATTTCATCTTTTCCTTCTCTGACAGTCTCATCCCTTCTTCGGAGAGAGAAATACTGATCCCATCATCTTTTTTCCCTCCCCCGAAAAGTCCCATCTGGGGGCCCGAATTCCTCTTCTTCATCTTCTGAATCGCATCCAGCGCATCAGGCAGGACGTTAAGCGCATCTCCCCTCGATTTCTCTATCATATCGAAGGCACCAGCTTTTATAAGGCTTTCGACGGTCCTCTTGTTTACTTTCCTTAGATCCACGCGGGATAGAAAATCCATAAGATTCTCAAACTTCCCTTCTTCCCTGGAAGAAACGATAGAGTCAATGGCAGAAGACCCAACGTTCTTGATTGCATGTAGGCCAAAGCGTATCTTTTTATGTCGGATCACGAATTTTTCTTCGCTCTCATTCACGTCAGGGGGTATTACCTGTATTCCCTTTTCCTGACAGTAGTTAATGTATTTGATCACTTTGGATGTGTCGTTAGCTTCGAAGGTCAGGAGGGAGCAGAGAAATTCGACTGGATAATGGGTTTTAAGGTATGCAGTGTAGTATGAGATGAAGGCATATGCAGCGCTGTGGGACTTGTTGAATCCGTATTCACCGAATCCCTTGATCATGTCCCAGAATTGAACCGCCCTCCCCTTTTCTATACCATTATTTGCACACCCGTCCACAAATTTAATCTCATGCTCCGCCATCTTTATGTGATCTTTTTTGCCAATGGCTTTGCGTAGGGAGTCGGCTTCACCCAGGGAATATCCCGCCAGAACGCGGGCAATCTTCATGACCTGTTCCTGGTACACGATCACCCCGTACGTATTTTCAAGTACAGGCTCGAGTTGTGGAAACATATAGTCAACCTTTCGCCTGCCATGTTTTCTCTCGATGTAGTCCTCTACCATCCCGCTCTGGAGAGGGCCTGGTCTGAACAGTGCGATTGCATCAATGAGATCCGTGAGTTTCGTAGGCTTGATCTTCTTGATTAGTTCCGTAAATCCCTGGCTCTCACACTGGAATATCCCTTCTGTGTCCCCTTCCCTGTAGGTGGCGTATACTTCTTCATCGTCTAACTTTATTTTCTCCAACTGGATTTCAACACCGGCAGTTTCTCTGATGAGTTCAATTGTGTAGCTGATGATGGTTAGGGTGCGAAGTCCCAGGAAATCAAACTTGATGAGACCTATCCTCTCGATATCCTTCATGGGGAACTGGGTGGTAATGTCACCATTTGAGTTCCTGTAAAGGGGAACATAATCAGTAATGGGGCCGTTAGAAATGACCACACCCGCCGCGTGTGTAGAAGCGTGGCGTGATGTCCCTTCGATAGACAGGGAATAGTCGAAGACCTTTTTTGCGTTATCATCATCCCTGATAAGTTCCTTGAGCCTCGGTTCTACTTTAACAGCCTCCGCCAGACCCATCCCCCCGGGGATGAGCTTTGCCATTTTATCGACCTGGTTATAGGGAATATCCAGGACCCTTCCCACATCTCTGACTGCCGCCCTCGCCTTCATAGTTCCGAATGTAATGATCTGTGCTACGTTTTCTTTCCCATATTTCTCCTCAACATACTTTATTACCTCATCCCTCCTGAGCATGCAGAAATCGCAGTCAATATCGGGCATGTTTATCCTCTCAGGATTGAGGAACCTTTCGAATAGGAGGCCGTACTGAATCGGGTCAATGTAGGTGATCCTGAGACAGTAGGATACAAGTGACCCCGCGGCGCTCCCCCGTCCGGGGCCCACGGGGATACCCTCCTTCTTGGCAAAATGAATGAAATCCCAAACTATGAGAAAATAGCCTGAAAATCCTGTTTTCTCGATAATTTCGAGTTCATATTTCAACCGGTTGTCGTAATCATCTCTCTCCCCACCTGGAATTGCCTCCCCTCTTAACTCCTTCTCTTCACAACGATCTTTCAACCCACTATTGGCCATCGTTTCCAGGAACTCATAACTCGTCATGCCGTTGGGGGGGATAAATTCAGGTATCTTGTATTTTCCAAGGTCAAGGGTGACGTTGCAGCGGTCGTGAATTCGGAGTGTATTCAGGAGCGCTTCACTTTCCCCTTCGAACTCTTCTTCCATCTCCTTCGGTGTTTTGAGGTAGAACTCATCAGTTTCGAAGCGCATTCTACCCTCGTCATTAATCTTACGGCCGGTCTGGAGGCACAGGAGCAGGTCGTGAACATCATGGTCGTCCTTTCTCAGATAATGGCAGTCATTAGTCGCCACGAGAGGGGTGGAGGTGGATTTGCCGAGTTCCACAAGTTTCCCGTTTAACTTTCTCTGTTCTGTCATCCCGTTCGCCTGTAATTCCAGGTAAAAGGAATCTTCCCCGAATATCTCTTTGTATTCTTTAACCACTTCCGCCGCCCTTTCAACCCCTTCCTTCATAAGGCTTTGAGCAACTTCCCCCTGGAGACAGGAAGAAAGTGCGATCAGGCCCCTCGAATGTTTCCCCAGCAAAGACTTGTCGACTCTCGGTTTGTAGTAGAATCCCTCCACGTGGGCCACAGAAACGAGTTTGAGGAGATTTCTGTATCCCTCTCCGTTCTCTGCAAGGAGGATCAGGTGGTAAGGCCCCTCCCCTTTTCTGGAGCTCTCCTTCTCATAAATCGATCCCGGGGCTACGTACACTTCACACCCGATGATTGGCTTGATGCCTTCTTTCACAGCGCTCTCGTAAAATTTCACGACACCCATCATGGAACCGTGGTCGGTAATGGCAACACCGGGCATGCCCAGTTCCCTTACCCTCTTCACGAGATCTTCGTTTCTGATGAGACCGTCTAGAAGGCTGTATTGAGTATGGAGGTGCAGGTGTACGAAACTCATAATATTATTCTCCCATAGATTTTCCCTCAGTTACCACCGGAGGTTACGCGAAAGGGGTATCTACTCCCATTCGATGGTAGAGGGCGGTTTCGATGATATGTCGTATACGACCCTGTTGATACCCTTTACCTCGTTGATGATCCTGGAAGAGATCTTCTTCAGGAGTGGATAGGGAAGTTCAACCCAATCGGCAGTCATCCCGTCAGTTGAATGTACCGCCCTGATAGCTACGACATTATCATAGGTTCTCTCGTCTCCCATAACTCCCACTGTCCTTACAGGAAGGAGAACCGCGAATGCCTGCCAGATCGTTTCGTAAAGGCCTGAAGAACGAATTTCATCTTCTACGACAGCATCCGCCTCCTTAAGAGTAGATAAGGCTTCTCTGGTCACTTCCCCTATAATCCGAACCGCAAGTCCGGGCCCTGGGAATGGGTGCCTTAATAGAATAGCCTCAGGTATTTCAAGCTCTTTGCCAACTTTTCTAACCTCATCCTTGAATAATTCCCTGAGAGGCTCGATCAGATCTAATTCCATTTTCTCCGGGAGACCCCCCACGT
>CAYSOQ010000180.1:0-3729 GCA_964432685.1 uncultured bacterium | reverse complement strand
CGTTTCCCTGTGATTCAGAAACGAAATCAGCTCCAACACCTCAACATCACCGCTCCTCACCTCGATACCCAGTGCACCCTGGCCGATCGCGGGGAGGAGCACAGATGGATCTAGATATTCAGTGACACGGTCATCCCATCCGAGCCTCTTGAGCCCAGCTGCTGCAAGGACAATCGCGTCGTACTTACCTTCCATTACCTTCCGGATCCGGGTGTCCAGATTTCCCCGGAGGGTTTCAATCCTGTAATTCGGGTAGAGGTTCAGGATCTGTGTCTGCCTTCGGAGGCTGCTCGTCCCTATGATCGCCCCCTCGGGAAAATCTCCCAGTGTGAGACCCGATGGAGAAATGAGGGCATCCCTTGGATCCTCCCTCCGTGTAGTGACAGAAATCTCAAGGCCATCTGGAATCAGTGTTGGAACATCCTTCATGCTGTGGACTGCGAGATCGATCTTTCCTGATAGAAGCATTTCCTCGATCTCCTTCACGAAGAGCCCCTTTCCCCCTACACGGGATAGGGGTACGTCAAGGATCTTATCGCCTGTCGTCTTGATCTGCACAAGTTCCACTTGAATGGCGGAAAATTCTTTTTCTATCGTTTCCTTCACGTGGTTTGCCTGCCACATTGCCAGGATACTTCCTCTTGTACCGAGCTGGATAATCCGTTTTCTCATATTACTCTTCCACCTTCCTTCCGTCTTTCTCCCCTTCCCCCTCCTCACCGGGGTCGAGATGAAACATTTTCTTTACTGTTTCCCCTACATTCACGCCGTTGGCGACATTTTCCCCCTGTTTGAGTGCAGTTAAGGGATCGTGGAGAAACTTGTTCATAAGGGAGGCCGATAGACGTTCGATTACCTCCTTCGTTTTGTCATCTCCTCCCCCCAGGGCTGACACCGCCTTTTCCACTTCGCGCTTTCTCATATCGTCGAATTTATTCCTCAATTCGATAATGATTGGAGCCGCCTGGTATGATTCGAACCACTTTTTAAACTTCTCCACCTCTTCGGACACTATCGCCTCTGCGTTTTTCGCCTCATTCTGTCTCTCATCTACATTTTCGTCGACTACAGCCTGAAGGTCATCGATATCGTAGAGGTATATGTTGTCCACGCCGTTCACCCCCGGATCAATATCCCTGGGCACCGCCATATCGATGAAGAACATGGGCCTGTTCTTCCTCTGTCGAATGACTTCCTCCACATCAGGGCGTGTAATGAGAAAGCTTGGAGCCCCTGTGGAACTGATGATGATATCGGCGCGCTTGAGGTGCACCTTGAAATCCTCGAAGCGAATTGCCGTCCCCTCGAACTCGTCCGCGAATTTCACTGCCCTTTCAAAGGTCCTGTTTGTAACAAGGATGGAGTTTGCCCCCCCCCTGATGAGATGTCTCGCTGCAAGTTCGCACATCTCCCCTGCCCCTATGATCAAGATCGTCTTGTCCCCCAGTTCAGAAAATATTTTTTTCGCCAGTTCCACCGCTGCGTAACTCACGGAAACCGCACTCATTCCCATCTTCGTTTCGGTTCTCGTCCTCTTCGCCACGGAAAAGGCCTTGGGAAAAATCTTGTTCAAGAATGGCCCCATGGCATTGTACTTAAGGGCAGCATCGTATGCCTCCTTCACCTGGCCCAGGATCTGAGGTTCCCCGAGGACCATGGAGTCGAGGCTCGATGCTACCCTGAAGAGGTGTCTCACAGCATTGAGCCCCCGGTAGGTGTAAAGGTATGGCTCGATCTCCTCCACTCTCTCAGAATGGTATGAGGCGAGAAACTTCTTGACCTGTTCCGAGGTTTTATAAGGGTTAACCGATATTGAATAGAGCTCCACCCTGTTACAGGTGGAGATGATCGCACACTCATTCACAGAGTCTATCTGCCTTAAACCTGCCAGGGCGAGACCCATATTACCCTCGGGAAATGCAAGTTTTTCCCTGGTCTCGACAGGAGCAGTTTTATGATTGAGTCCCACTACGATCAGCTTCATGCCTTGATTTTCCTATTTTGCAAGGTTTGCATACGTGTGGAGTCCCGGGAGAAGCAGGTTAACCCCGAGGAAAGTGAAGAGGACCGCACAGAACCCAACGATTGCCAGAATCGCAGCCTTCCTCCCGCGCCATCCCACGGTTAGCCTCCCGTGGAGGAGGGCTGCATAAAGAAGCCATGTGATCAACGACCAGGTCTCTTTCGGATCCCAGGACCAGTAAGAGCCCCAGGCGTACTCTGCCCATATGGATCCAGTAATAATGCCCATGGTGAGAAGGGGAAATCCAAAGGTGAGGCACCGGTAATTTATCTCATCGAGGGTGCCAAGCGGTGGAAGGCGCTTCATCAGCGGTCCCAGTTTTTTCTTCTTGAGCTGTTTCTCCTGTATGAGGTAGATGATCCCCGCAGCGAAGGCCACGGCGAATATCCCATCACCGACGAAAAGAAGCATTACATGAACGGGCAGCCAGAAGCTCTGGAGCGCGGGAGGAATCGTTTGCACGGCTGAAGGAACGAAAGCGGAAAATAGGATGAAGATGAACGCCACTGGACTCACAAAAGCTCCGAGAACCTTCATGCTGTAACGAGCCTCCACAATGAGGAAGATCACGATGGTGCACAGAGAAAAGAAGGATAAGGATTCGAAGAGATTCGTTATGGGGGTGTAGCCCGCCTCGAAGTACCTGAAGATGAATCCTGCCAGGTGGACCCCCGCACCGGCCATCAATATGTATCGGCCCCATTTCGCCGATCTCTCATTCAGAAAGGCGACGTAATAGAGATAGAGGAGACTCCCCGCAAGATAGAAAATCGTAGCCGCCTTTAGAAGATAGATATTCATCGAATTATCCTTGAATTTTAGGCACTATTTACAAATATAAAACAGGGCGGGGAAAGATTCAATATAAATAGACAGGGCTTTCCCTTTTCCTCTGACATTCCGCAAACTCCACTTATCCTCTTCCTGATGTTCCTGAGGGTATGATACCTTAATTTAGTCAAACTAGGAGTTTTACGCCCATGGGCCGGTCAGCTGTAATATACGTCCTCATCTCCTTCATCCTGGCTCTCTCCCCTTCCTGCAAGAACCCTCCCACTATTGAAGAGGGGGTTCTCTCCATTGCCTTCAACGGATCGCCCACAAACATAGATCCCCGATACGCAACGGATGCTTACAGCCATCAGCTAATCGAACTCTGTTACAACGGACTTGTGAGAAAAAAGAAAGATGGCACCACCTCACTTGACCTGGCAGCGTCCATCGTAACCCTCTCTCCAAAGCGCATCCTTGTGAAGCTGAAGATGGGCGTTCATTTTCATGATGGGAGTGAACTCACCTCAGATGATGTGATCTACACCTACCGGTATCTCAAGGACAAGAAGAACGGCTCTCCCCACATGGAGACCTTCAGGGTAATCCGAACACTTAAGAAGCGCGGTGATTATTCCCTCGCCATAGAACTCGAGGAACCATTTGCCCCCTTTCTCACCGCCCTCACCATGCCCATAATCAAGACAGGAACACCAGAGAGAGAACTGAAAGAGAGGGACAACGGCACCGGGCCTTTCCTGATATCCTCATTTTCCGCAGATGATTCCGCCGTACTCCTCCCATTCAGGAACTACTTTCGTGGAACACCACGGATCAAGATGGTAAAGATTAAAATCATCCCTGACGACAACGTCCGGTTCCTCGAGATAGAAAAGGGGGAAGTGAATTTTGCCTTCAACGGCGTGGACCCAGAC
>CAYSOQ010000179.1:0-3733 GCA_964432685.1 uncultured bacterium | reverse complement strand
GAAGAGTCACCGAGGAGGAAAAATGGCACTATTTATCTATCTCAGACAGTTACCTGTCCACAGCAATTCATGAGGGTTTCGGCATAGTCTTTCTCGAGGCCATGGAATGCGGCTTACCCGTGATTTGCTACGACAGGGGAGGCCAGAGAGATTTTTTGAAAGATGGCATTACGGGCTATCTGGTCAAATTGAGTAATAAAGAGCTTTTTGTGGAGAGGATGAGGGAACTTCTCGGGGAAAGGGAGGTTATGGTAAAAATGTCCGAATGGAACAGGGAATATGTGAGAGAATTCTATATTTCCCGTTGTGCGGAAAAATACCTCTCTCTCTACAATGAATTGATAGAAAGGAAGGGATTCAGCGGGTCAGGAGCCCATTAACATATGATGAAGAGGAATATCGCATCACTTGACGGCAAGGAGTTCGATCTCATCGTAATAGGCGGGGGGATCTTCGGGATTTGTGCAGCGTGGGATGCTGCGTTGCGGGGCATTTCAGTTGTGCTCCTTGAAAAAGGCGATTTTGCACAGGCTACATCTTCGAACCACTTCAAGATGGTCCATTCCGGCATAAGGTATCTGCAGCACCTCGATCTCTACCGTATCTTTGAATCGAGTAACGAAAGAAGCGTACTCCTGAACATTGTTCCCCACCTTGTCCATAACATTCCTGTTATTATTCCCACCTATGGTCACGGGTTGAAGGGGAAAGAAATTCTCGGGATGGGCTTGACCCTGTATGATCTCCTTACAATGAATAAGAACAACAGGATCGGTGATCCCTCAAAGAAGGTTAAGAATAGTAAAATTCTCTCCAGGAAGGAGGTGCTATCCCATTTCCCAGCCCTTGAAGATGATGGGTTAACGGGGGGGGCCCTATTCGAAGAGGGACAGATGTATAACCCTACCAGGCTTCCCATATCTTTTCTGAGGTCATCTGCTGCTAGAGGGGTACATGCCGTTAACTATTGTAGGGTAACCGGGTTTATGAAGAAGGGAAACAGGGTAAATGGAGTGACCGCTAAGGATATGCTCTCCGGGGACACCATCGAAGTTCGGGGGAAAGTGGTTCTTAATAGTGCCGGCCCCTGGGCCTCTGAACTGATCAAGGAAGGATTGGGAGAAAGAATATCACCGGAGCCCGTATTCTCAAGAGACCTGGCATTTGTCATCCGCCAATCACTTTCCGATAACTACGGAATCGCATGCCAGATCAAAAGTAGCGATAAGGATGCGGTTATAAGCCGGGGGGGGAGACACCTGTTTCTTATGCCCTGGAGAGGGAACACTCTTATTGGCGTTTGGCATTCCGTCTACAGGGGGGACAAGGACAGTATCGAAGTTGGGGAAGAGGAGATTGAAAATATCATCCGTGAGACAAATGAAGGATATCCTGCGTTGAAGATTAAAAGGGAAGATGTTTCCATGGTCAATACGGGCCTCACCCTTTTTTCCTCTGACAACAGGGAGAATTCAAAACTCAGTTTCGGGAAAAGGTCAAGAATTGTGGATCATGGAAGGATACATAAAATAGAAGGAATCGTGACACTAATAGGGGTGAGGGCAACTACTGCGAGAATCATGGCAGAGAAAGTGATGCATTTGATCTTAGGGAAACTCGGGAAAGGGGCACCACCGTCGAGAACGGCGATGATCCCACTTTTCGGAGGAAACATTGGGAACTTCAAAGAATATTCCAGGAAGGCGGAAGAGGCCACTGGAAAAAACATTCCGAAAGATATTGTTAAATCATTAGTTTATAATTATGGAGATAAGTATAAGAATATTTTGGATTATATGGATAATAATTCACTAAGGGATCGCCTGGGAGATTCCACGGTAACAGGGGCGGAGGTGGTCCACGGTGTGAGGGAAGAAATGGCGGAAAAATTATGCGATGTAGTATTTCGCCGGACCGATCTGGGAACCGCAGGGAACCCTGGAGAAAGGGCGATCACACAGGCAGCTGAGATCATGGGCAGGGAAAAAGGCTGGAGCAAGGAGAGGATGGAGAAAGAAATCGGGGAAGTTAAAGAACAATTTTTCGAGAGGGGTTGGGTAAAGCGGTATTGAAAGAGAGGAGGCTCAACTAAATGATACTTTCCGAAAATAATTCCTCCACTTCAAAGGA
This sequence comes from uncultured bacterium, assembly GCA_964432685.1. Classification (GTDB taxonomy): domain Bacteria; phylum Desulfobacterota; class Deferrimicrobia; order J040; family J040; genus CAYSOQ01. Next base: position 1,603 of record CAYSOQ010000179.1, on the reverse strand, counting down.
ACCGACACAGGTACTTGTTACGGGGGCCACGGGATTCATCGGCTCAAGACTTTCTTTGAAATGCATGGAAAAGGGATATTCAGTGAGAGCCCTTGGCCTCATTAACAATGAATTCGAGGAAGGAAACAGGCGGATTTTAGAAAGACAAGGGATACAGGTAGTTGTTGGTTCAGTTACAGACAGGGGCCTTTTGAACAAGATCCTTGACGGAGTGGATATAGTGTTCCACCTTGCGGCAGTTCAGCACGAAATGAATGTGCCGGACCATAAATTTCGGGAAGTAAACGTGGAAGGGACCAGAAATATCCTTGAAGCATCCAGCGAGAAAGGGGTAAAAAGGTTTGTCCACGGCAGCACCATCGGGGTGTACGGGGACATGGAGGGAGTAATAGATGAATTATCACAGGTTAATCCTACGAATATCTACGGGATTACAAAACTCCAAGGGGAGGATTTAGTCTCCTCCTTCGGGGGTAAAATTTCTCGTGTAATAATTAGAATACCGGAGACATACGGGGCAGGAGACAGACGGCTTCTCAAACTTTTCAAAGGTATCCGCAGAAGGATATTCTTCATGATTGGAAACGGGAGGAATCTCCACCATCTCATCTACATAGATGATTTAACCGAAGGACTTATCCTCGCGGGGGAGACGGAGGATCCCGGGGGAGATGTATTTTTAATGGCCGGAGAGGATGCAGTAACCACAAACGAGATGGCTGAAACGATTGCAGGTACACTCGATACCAGGATCCCGAAGATACGGGCCCCCCTCTTTATTTTCATGATTGCTGCAACGGTTCTCGAGAAGATATTGAGGCCCCTTGGGGTGCAGCCACCTCTCCACAGAAGGAGGATGGATTTCTTCAGGAAAAGTTTTTCCTTCAATATCAGCAAGGCCCGTGGGAAACTCGGGTTCAGTCCCCGTGTGGGATTCAGAGAGGGGATTGCCGAAACAGCAAAATGGTACTTTGACAAAGGGTTGCTTAAGGGAAGTGAAGACTCAGAAGGAGAGGGAGAGAACAGGTTGATAGAGGAGAGGAAGGTGCCCCTTTGCGCAAAGATGGAGCCCTTTGACTCGTTCTGGGAAGCACCGAAGGACATTGAAAAAGGGTATTCAACCTTTTACAAATTTTACGAAAATAATTATTTACAGTATATCCCGAAAAACAAGTCCATCAAGATACTCATCATAAGTTGTGGCACCGGCTATTTCTTGAATCTCTTGAAGGAAAATGGATACAAGGACGTAGTCGGCATTGATTCTGATGAGATAAAAATAAATCATGGGAAGAGGAAAGGATTGAATTGCGAGTTAGAGGAAGCATTTCCTTATCTTGAAGCCCATCAAGATACCTTCAACTTGATCATTGCCGAGCAGGAAATTAATCATCTTACAAAAGAGGAGATATTTTCATTTCTTACACTCTGCCGGGGGAGCCTGAAAGAGGGGGGTCTCCTTCTCCTTCATTCGTTGAACGGAGCAAATCCCATCACCGGGGCAGAGGCCCTGGCCCAAAATGTAGATCATTTCAACACCTTTACTGAGTACAGCTTGAGGCAGGGGCTAACCTATTCCGGCATTATAGTAAACAGAGAGTTG
>CAYSOQ010000178.1:0-3763 GCA_964432685.1 uncultured bacterium | reverse complement strand
TGTGGATTGTCTCCTCGCAAATCTCAGGCCATATATGACTTATCCCATATCATCCTACTTTCATGAACTGTTGTTCAGCAGCCTTGAAAGATCCAGTGATGAGAATGACACCCTCTCTCCCGCAGTATCTTTCCGCATCTTCCATTGCCGATTCTAAGCTTCCCCTGCAGAATATGGGAATTCCGTGGCGATTCCCGAGGGTGACCAACAATTGTGGATTGTGAGTTTCATCACCCCCGTAAAAATAGATAAACTGGTTTACTTGCCTGGAAAGGACATTTATAAATGGGTATGGATCGCGGTTTCTCCCCATGGTGAACACACAGGCGATTCTTTGATGTGGAGTGAGATTTAGTCCTCCAAGTTCCCTTACAAGGGCGTTTGCAGCCTCCACATTATGACCTACATCGAGGATGCAACGCGGATTATTGGATACGGTTTGAAAGCGGCCTTTAATCTTAACCTTCGGGATTCCCGACTTTACTGCTTTTTTCAAATGATTGAAAGGCATTCCCCGGATTCCCCCTACCTTGACTGCGCTTTCAACTGCCAAAGCGGCATTTTCAAGTTGAAATTCTCCATCCACCCTCAACTCTATCCCATGGATACACCCTTCAAGTGAGTAGAAGTCGAATATGCCCTTATATCTTTTCAATACATGAAAATCATGCCCCAGTTCTGAGATCTCATTTGCCTTCCTGTCACAATAATGTTGCAACATTGGATGGAAGAATCCAGGGAGCCGGTTGGTAACCAGGAACTGCCCGTTCAGGGCCCCCATCTTCTCGATAAAAATCTCCTCAAGGGAACTTCCCAGGTACTCCGTATGGTCTACACTAAGACCCGTCATTACCATCCCGTACTGTTTCCCCGCAGATACCGCGTCCAGCCTCCCTCCCAATCCGGTTTCTACAACCGCTATATCCACCCTCTTTTCAGCAAAATGCCAAAAGGCAAGGGCCGTCAGCAATTCAAAATATGTGGGCATCTCTTTCGCATAGTCTTTGAACTTTCTTCGATAGCTGCTGCGAAGGGAGGAAAGTTCAAGTGATACATTTCCAGTGTAAACCCTCCCTGAAACAGATATCCGCTCTTCAGGTACTAATATATGGGGGGAAGTAAAGAGGCCTGTGGCCATACCCGCATCACTCAGGATGGAAGATAGAAAAGACGCTGTCGAGCCCTTTCCATTAGTGCCGGTAATTTGAACTGTTTTGAACTGTGTATGGGGATTACCAAGAAGTCCCAAAAGACGTTTGATCCTTTTAAGGCCTGGTTTTATTGGTCCGTAGGTTCCTCCCATTACATAAAGCGAGCCTGCATGGTTATCCCTTCTGCCCCTTAGATCCTGAGAGAAGGTATTGCAGGAACCCGTAAACGGTTTTCTTAAGTTTTGTTCTGTCGACAATTGCGTCTATTGCGCCATGTTCGAGGAGAAACTCCGCCCGCTGGAAACCCTCAGGAAGCCTCTGCTTTATGGTCTGCTCAATTACACGGGGCCCGGCAAAGCCTATAAGCGCTCCTGGCTCGGAGATAATGATATCTCCAAGCATGGAAAAACTTGCAGCCACGCCCCCTGTCGTAGGATCGGTCAGAATACTGATGTAAGGGAGTCCCTTTTCCTGAAACCTGTTGAGAGCAGAACAGGTCTTTGCCATTTGCATGAGGGAAAGAGTACCTTCCTGCATCCTCGCTCCTCCGGATGCACTCACAATGATTAGAGGAACCTGAGTCTCAGTAGCAACCTCGATTGCGCGAGTGACTTTCTCCCCAACCACACATCCCATTGAGCCGCCGAGAAAGGCAAAATCAAAGACTGCAATGACAATCTCTATGTCTAATAGCTTCCCGGAACCGGTAACGACTGCTTCGTTCCTGCCCGATTTATTTTTAGATTCGACGAGCCTGTCTGTATACTTCTTGGTGTCCACGAATCCAAGAATATCGATCGATTCCATATCTTCCCCAAATTCCTGGAACGTCCCAACCTCGATGAGGCTGTCGATCCGCTCATCAACTGTAATTCTGAAGTGATACTTGCATTTGGGACATACTTTAAGGTTCCGCTCCACTTCTTTCCGGTAGATGATCTCGAAGCATTTCTGACACTTGATCCAGAGATTAGCAGGAACTTTGACCTTTTTTTCCTCGTTTTTCCCCTTTCCCCGTTTAAATATCTGCATTCATCAACCTCTTTTTCGTGTTTCCGATAAATTCGGATAGTTTTGAGAGGAGCAGTTCGTTCTGGCCTCCCCATTTTTCGATCATTCTCACACATGCGCTCCCGATCACTACGCCATCACAGGTTCTTGAAATCTTCTCCGCCATCTTGGGAGTGGAAATTCCAAACCCCACGACTACCGGTGTGGAAACAGAATTACGTACCATACGCACTGTCTTCATGTACTCGAGAGGAAGTTCTTTCCTCGCCCCAGTGATCCCGGTAACCGAGATTACGTATACAAACCCTGAAGAATCCCTGCTAATGAAACCGATCCTCTCCTTTCCAGAGGTCGGTGCCACAAGACCGATCCAGTCAAGGCCCTCTCCCAGCGCTTTATCTCGATATGGTTCCCATTCTTCCCTCGGAAGATCGACGACCAACACACCATCTGCCCCGGCCTTTTTAGCATCCCGGAAAAATTTCCCGGGAGAATAGGCGATGATGGGATTCACGTAGCCGAAGAGAACTATTGGTGTATCCACATATTTCCTAAGCTCCTTGACGAGGGATAACACTCCCTTCACGTTTGTTCCCTGCGTAAGGGACCTGGAAAATCCCCTCTGAATAATAGGCCCATCAGCCATAGGGTCGGAAAAGGGAATTCCGATTTCCAGTATATCAGCCCCTGAAAGAGCCGCACAGGTGAATAGTTCAAGGGAGGTATCCATATCAGGGTCCCCTGCCGTGAGGTAAATGATTAGGGCCTTCTCCTTTCCCTCCTTCAGTGATTGGAATTTCTCCTCGATCCTTCCCATATCATCCCTCTTTAATGACAGTGTCCATATCCTTGTCTCCCCTACCAGAGAGGTTCACTATGATGGAACCATCTTTTGGCAGTGAAGATGCGATCTTGAGAGCATAGGCTACGGCATGGGCAGACTCGAGGGCAGGGAGGATACCCTCCTCCTCAGCCAGGACATGGAATGCTCGTAGCGCTTCCTTGTCAGTTACGGAAACATATTTTACCCTTCCCAGGTCTTTCAGAAAAGAATGTTCGGGTCCCACGCCAGGGTAGTCAAGCCCTGCGGAAATAGAGTGTGCTCCCTGTATCTGGCCATCACCATTCATCAACACGTATGAACGGCTCCCGTGAAGAACACCCACTTTCCCCCTAGTGAGAGTTGCAGCATGAAACCCACTCCTAATGCCCTTTCCGGCTGCCTCGACTCCCACCAGGTCCACTTCCTCGTGAGGGATGAAAGAATCGAATAGGCCCAGGGAGTTGCTTCCCCCGCCGACGCAGGCCACGAGAAGGTCAGGTAAGGACCCATTGTCTTTCAAGATTTGTTGGATCGCCTCCCTTCCGATTACCGACTGGAAGTAACGAACCATCCATGGGTAGGGGTGGGGGCCGGCAGTGGACCCAATCATGTAATGGGTTGTTTCCACCGTGGTTACCCAGTTGCGAATTGCTTCATTCATTGCATCTTTTAGAGTCATTGACCCCGAGTCGACTGAGACTACATCTGCGCCAAGAAGGTGCATCCGGTGAACATTGGCGGCCTGTCTCATCATGTCCTACTCCACCATATCGCCAGC
>CAYSOQ010000177.1:0-3763 GCA_964432685.1 uncultured bacterium | reverse complement strand
GTGCCGGTTATCCTGGACCACCTCCTCATCTCCCTTAAATACATGCTATGCGGGTTTTTCCTCTATATGATCTTTTTGAAGATGTCTGTTGGGGAAGTACGAGCTTTTCTGGACACTCCCTACAATGTGGCGGCAGATGCAAAGATGTTTCTTTTTTTTCGCCATCTATCTGTTACAGCGTCAGCTACTCTCATTGCACTCGCAACCCTATCCGTTGTGATCAAGAATTTCTGGTGCAGGTACCTGTGTCCCTATGGAGGGTTCCTGGGACTCATCGCCCTTTTGTCCCCTGCGGCCATTAAGAGAGACGCGGCAACATGTATCGATTGCAGGCAGTGCACCAGGGGGTGCCCCTACCAGATAAGGGTGCACGAGAAAACTTCCGTGAGGACGATGGAGTGCACGGCCTGCCTGAATTGCGTATCAACATGCCCCGTCGATGACTGCCTGGCCGTCACATACCCGGCGGGGAAAAGGTTAAGAGAGTACATGGTGCCCCTGATCCTCCTGCTGGTACTCTTCCTGTTTTACTCGGGCGCACGAGGCACGGGGCACTGGGTCACGGGAATCAACCATGATACCTTCAGAGAATATTACTCCACCGCCAGGAGCCTGGATCATCCTCGGTAAGGTCAATTCCCCATTAGGAGAGAGACTGCTTCCTCTGGTGAATCTGCTTTGAGAACACCCGGAATATCCCATGACCTCAGGGAAACAACTGTTTTCCCCAGCTTCAAGGACAGAGCAATTTCGGAAAGGGTTCCATACTCACCCCCAACTGCGATGAGAGCGTCGGCGGTGTGGGCGATCAGGATGTTTCGACCGTGTCCCATACCCGTTGCTATCACGTAATCCATGTAAGTATTTGCGTCATCCCTGGCCTGGCCAGGGATAATGCCGATGGTGGTTCCTCCCACAGATTTCGCTCCCTTCGCCGAGGCTTCCATGACTCCGGAAAGGCCCCCGGTCAACACGACAGCACCTTTCTTTGCCAGGATCGAGCCCACTTCTTCAGCATTTCTGGAGGTCGATTCATCTGCAAAACCGGCCCCGATTACTCCTACTATCACGATATGTCCCTCCCGGAATAAGTGTGTTAATGATTTACCCTGTACCATACATGGCACAGTGGGGAAGAGGGAATCATAAATTATTTGCAAGGGAAATAAATTCTGTTAGATTGTACATGCCGTGTAAATTGTAAGGAGGTATGGAAATGAAATTTAGATTGTTTCCGAGGGATGAGAAGTTTTTCGATCTATTCGAACTGCAGGCCCAGAAGCTTCTCGGAGGAGCCAGGCTCATCTTGGAACTCTTTGATAATATCGAGGATTCTGAAACGATCACCCGGAAGATCAAAGAAGTTGAATCAGAGGGGGATGATGTTACCCATGAAATCATAGCCAGGCTCAACAGAACCTTTGTTACTCCTATTGACCGCGAAGATATCCATAATCTAGCTAGCAAGCTGGATGATGTCCTCGATTACATGCAGGCAGTATCTGAGAGGATCAACCTCTTTAAAATCGAAAAATCCACTGGTGTTGCAAGGGAATTCGGCAGGGTCCTCCTGAAATCAACGGAGGAACTTGTGAATTCCATCGGGCTCCTCCACGACATGAGAAACTCCGACAAGATCATGGTCTCTTGCATCGAGATAAACCGCCTTGAAAACGAGGCTGACAACTTCCTTCGAAAGGCCATTGCAGACCTTTTCGAAATGGAGGAAAATCCGATGGAAGTGATGAAATGGAAAGAAATATACGACAACCTGGAAAATGCTGTCGACTCCTGCGAAGATGTGGCTAACATCATCGAGGGAGTCGTGCTCAAATATTCCTGACAGAGGTTGAACGTAAGGGGCTCATAATTTGGAACCGACCTGGCTGATTTTCGTGGTGGTGATTCTCGGACTCCTCTTCGATTTTACGAATGGGTGGAACGACAGTGCAAATGCCATCGCAACGGTTGTCTCCACCCGGGTACTTAGCCCTTCCCGGGCAGTCCTTTTAGCGGCATCTCTCAACATTGCTGGGGCATTCTTCTCCACTGCAGTTGCAAAGACTATCGGAAAGGGAATTGTTTCTCCTGAGCTCGTAACCCAATCGGTAGTGTGCGCTGCCCTCGTTGGAGGGATCTGCTGGAATACGATAACCACGTTCATGGGCCTTCCCATCAGTGCGTCTCACGCCCTGATAGGGGGGGTTATGGGCGCGGGCATCGCCCATGGTGGAGTGGGAGTGCTGAATTTAAAGTCTCTCAAGCTGATATTCGAGGCGATGCTCATCTCCCCCCTTTTAGGCTTCATCCTGGGGTTCCTCGTGATGGTTCCCATTATCCGTATGTTTTTCAAGGTCCCACGGGGGACATCAAATAACCTCTTCAAGCGCCTTCAGATTGTCTCCGCGGGTGTCATGGCTTTTTCCCACGGGACAAGTGATGCCCAGAAAGTCATGGGGGTAATCACACTCGCCCTCTTTTCAGGAGGCTATCTCAACTCTTTTACCGTGCCGATCTGGGTAGTGCTCCTCTGTGCAGGGGCAATGGGCCTTGGAACTGCTGTGGGTGGGTGGAACGTGATAAAAACCCTTGGAGCACGGATGATCAAGATAGAGCCCGTCCACGGTTTTGCCGCTGAGAGTATCTCTTCCATTATCCTGCTTTTCACGGCCCACCTGGGTATCCCCGTATCCACCACACACACAATTACGGGGTCGATTCTTGGTGTGGGTGCAACAAGGCGTCTCTCTGCCGTCCGGTGGGGGGTAAGTAAAAAGATACTCTACGCATGGATTTTCACCCTTCCTGGGACCGCTCTCGTTAGTTTCCTCACTTACAAGCTTCTGGACCTTTTCATTTGATAGGTGTTTCATTGGTTGATTGGTTTCAAATTCCTCTTATGTTTTCCCTCGAGGGGACAGGGTATCTATCCTGTCTACCTGAAGCCGAAGAGGATCTGGTATCTCCCCTCCCTGATTGGAAAGGATCCGAATGAACCTTTCAAAAGCCAGGGCAAACTCATGGTAGGGGTCCCCGGGCTTCATCCTGAAGAAAGTTCCAGAAACACTGAAGAGTAAGGATTCCCCGGGACAGGAGGGAATCGATAGGGTGCCCTTCCATGGGACCCTGTCAGCCTGTGGAAGAGATATAGGGTAGAGGCATAGGTTCCGGTCATCCAGTTGGTCCGTATCTTCAAAAAATCTTTCCAGTACATAGAGAGGATCGGGTGCCTGGCCCATTCCGGGCGTGGAAGAAAGGTCTTTCCGCCTCTCAGTGAAGAAATGGGTATAGGCGACCAGCATGTAGTTCTTCGGGAGTGGGAGGAGGCGGGTGCCCAGGCCTCTATTATCCCTGCCATACTCTCCGCTTGAGTCCCGAAGTGATACCTCCGGGAGGATGTCTGCCATCTCCACGGATTTGGGTGCTGATTTCAGTGACTTGAGTGCATTGGCAGCATAGAGTTCGACAAATGATCCCATCGCCTGGTTATATCCCTCCCCTGATCGTACTAACCGGCCATACCCTGCAGATAAGATTGTACCATCCTATCCGGAGGTGGTCACCGGAGTTGCTCTCCTCCCCCCCGGAGGTTCCGTTTTCCCCTCCCATCTGCTATGATGGTTTACCACTGAAAATAGAGGGTGATGTCTGGCGGCCAGGCCCCGGGCAGCGGGAAGCTGTGAATCCCGTCTAGTCCGGGAGGGAGCAGCGGTAGCAGCCTCACACAGTGTCGTTCGACTTCATCTGACCTCCAGTCAAAAAG
>CAYSOQ010000176.1:0-3765 GCA_964432685.1 uncultured bacterium | reverse complement strand
TCTGGAAACTGTTTTATGGATGTGAGAATAAGGTTATATTCGGGTACCTGGGGACGATTTCGAAATAGCGGTTGATCACCCTCACATCCGTCCGCTCGCTGCGTAGAAGTTCCTCCCCCCCGTAATCTTTCATTTCCATGGAAAGGAGGGCCTCGTCCGTTGACATCTTGAGGGGAGAGGCGAAGACGAACCCACCTTTCCCGTGCATGTCGAGGAGTTCTACGAGGGCTTTCGTCCCCACCTTGTTGAGAAAATAGCTGGGGGACCAGCCGTCCGTGCCGAGGAAGGCAACATCCACCCGGGGTACGTAGCTCATGAGGGCAGCATCTGTCAGATAGAGGATTGAAATGCCTTCCCCATCCATTTTAGAGAGCAGGTGGCTTCCATCTCCCGTGGGCCTGCCCTCCGAGGTGACCACTCTTACCTCAGCTACCTCTCGTAGACGGGACAGAACTCTCACCACGGTGCTGCTGTAAGAGTATACGAGAACTTCAACCTCTTTACCTGCGTACAGGTCCCGGACCTGGTTGAAGATCCAGTCGGGAGATTTTTCCTCAATCTCCATAATAGTCCTGGCACTTGCCATTGCTCTCTCGAGGGTATCCTGGGTGAGGGGGCCCAGGCCTGCCGTGAAGATGTCTAAGAGGTTGATAATAGGGACCAATTCACTCTTTGCCCCGCGGAGCATTTCCAGGAGAGTCCGGGCGCCTTCAAATGAGATCAGATCTTCTTTTGAGGCTGCTACGATTTCCTCCAGGCAGGATACGGTTTTCAAAGTGAGTTCCATCGCTCCGGAAGAGGTATCCCCCCCGATGGCCTGGATGATATGTTGTATATCTTCCGGTGACATGGGATAAAATATCCTTTATGCCCTTCCACTTCACGTATCACTACATTACCATATGCGTGACGGGATTCATTGACACTTCATGGGGGAAATTCTGGGATTTCGGGCACGAAGAATGAAGGTGGAGATATTCGCTATAGGGAGGGAACTCATCACGGGAAGGACGAAGGACACTAATTCTCCGTTAATGGCGGAGCGCCTTTTCAGGGAGGGAATTACAGTCGGGAGGATTACCCTCGTTGATGATTCCCCGGATGAGATCGCATCTGCGGTGGCGGAGGCTAAAGGAAGGGGCGTTACTCATCTCATCACAACGGGGGGCCTCGGCCCCACGGCGGATGACGTAACCCTCGAGGGCGTCGGGAGGGCCCTGGGTTTACCATTGGAGGCTGATGAGAGGGCCATCGCCCGGTTGAAGGAACGGTACGAAAAATTCTTTGAAATGGGAATCGTCTCCTTCCCCGGACTTTCCCGGGAAAGGATGAAAATGGGCGTCCTCCCTGAAGGGAGTACCCCTATACCAAACGAGGTGGGAACTGCTCCGGGCGTGGAAGTTTCTCTTAAGGGGTTTACTCTCTATTCTATTCCTGGTGTGCCGGGGGAAATGGAGGATATATTCGAAGGCTACGTTTTTCCGGAAATCCTCAAGGGGAAGGGTGGAAAGAGGGTTGTCGTGAAAAAAATCAAGAGCGTCTTCTGTGACGAATCTGTCGTGGCGGAGATTGTAAATAAGGTAAAGGAAACCTTTCCATCCCTTTATATTAAGTCAAAACCGGAGAAATTCGAAAAGGGGTTGAAGATACCGGTGGAATTCATCTCCCTCGAAGCGGGTGAGGAGGGAAGTGAGGGCATGGAAAGTGCAATCGATCTTTTTAGAAAACTCGAGGCCAACAAACGGGGGGAGAAGGAAAATGGATGAAAGGGTGGGAAATCTGGCATCTCTACTTGTGAATTACTCCCTGAAGGTGAAGAGGGGCGAGACCGTGAAGATCGGGGGGACGGAACTTGCCAAGCCCCTGATCCTTTCCGCGTACAGGGAGGTGGTTAGAAAGGGCGGACACCCCATACTCGATCTCTCCTTCGAGGAGGCGGGTGAGATTTTGTATCAGGAGGCAGGGTTAAGGCAACTCGATTTTCTGCCTCCATCCAGGCTATATGAGGCGAAACGTCTCGACTGCGCACTGTTTATCCACTCCCCCATCAACACACGGATGCTCACCAGCGTGGAGCCTTCGAAAATCGCGAGAAGGCGGAAGGCGACTAAGCCCGTATCAGACATTGTCATGCGAAAGGTCCGCTGGGTTCTAGTCAACTATCCCACACAGGCCCTTGCGCAGGAGGCGGAGATGTCCCTCTCCCAGTACGAGGATTTTCTTTTCGATGCCTGCCTGGTTGACTGGAAATCGATGGCGGGGGATTTAAGACGGCTAAAACGGAGAATGGAAAGGACAGACAGGGTGAGGATCGTAGGGAAGGATACTGATCTTTCCTTCTCCATCAAAGGCAGAAAGGCGATTCCCTGTATAGGGGAATGCAATATGCCGGACGGGGAAATCTTCACCGGGCCTGTTGAGGGGAGTGTGGAGGGAAAAATCTACTATGAATTCCCCGCAATTTACGGCGGGCGCGAGGTCTCGGGAATACGGCTCTCATTCAGGGAAGGAAAGGTAGTAAAGGCGGAAGCGGAAAAGAACGGGGATCTCTTGAGGACCCTCATTTCAGCGGACAGGGGAGCATCCATACCCGGAGAATTCGGGATAGGATTCAATTATGGGATCAATAGCTTCACCCGGGATATCCTTTTCGACGAGAAGATCGGCGGGACGATCCATATCGCCCTTGGAAAGGCTTATCCCGAGTCGGGTGGGAAAAACGATTCCTCACTCCACTGGGATATGATAAAAGACCTTCGGAAGGATGGATCCCTCTATTTTGATGACAGGTTGATCATGAAGGATGGGGAGTTTTTATTCAAAAAGGGTTCGAAAGGGAGAGATCGATGAAACGAATCAGTACGAGAATTTTCATCCTGGCAGTTTCAATATTGATACTTCAACCTTTTAGCGCTTTAGCTGGTGGGAGCAAGTTCACACTGGATAATGGCATGACAGTTGTTCTCAAGGAGAATCATGTTTCTCCCATTGTGGCCCTACAGGTATGGGTTAAAGCTGGCAGCACCACGGAACCCGGGGAATTTGCGGGCATCTCCCACGTTCTCGAACACATGGCGTTCAAGGGGACGAAGAAGCGGGGGGTGGGAGAAATGGCACGGGAGGTGGAATCGCTGGGAGGGGAAATCAACGCATACACGACCTTCGACCATACTGTGTACCACATAACCATCTCTTCCCGATACATAGAGAGGGCCCTTGATATCCTGTCGGATACTCTCGCAAACTCCGTATTCGACGGAAAGGAATTGAAGAAAGAGGTGGAAGTGGTGATGGAGGAGTACAGAATGAACCAGGACGACCCCGGAAAGGTGGGGTCAAGGAATCTATTCTCCACCTTTTTTAGAAAGCACCCCTACGGGAGGCCCGTGATAGGGTACCCACGCACCCTGAAGGGGATCGACAGGGACGCTGTGGTGGGATATTTCAACCGTTTCTACATTCCGAAGAACATGATCCTCGTTTTGGCGGGGGATGTGGACCAAAAGAAGGTGAAACCTCTTGTTGAAAAGTACATGGGACGGCTATCAGGGGGTGATGTGCCAACCGAGCATAGGGTAAAAGAACCCTCGAGAAAACATCTGGAAGTAATTACAAAGGAGATGGACACTGTACGTGCGTATATCCAGATCGGCTTTCCAGGAGTTTCCCTCAATAGCGACGAGGTCTTCGCCTTCGATCTCCTGTCGATGATCCTGGGGGAAGGAAAAACATCCAGGCTCTACAAAAGGGTGAAAGAGGACTTAA
>CAYSOQ010000175.1:0-3767 GCA_964432685.1 uncultured bacterium | reverse complement strand
TGGATGAACCTGTTCCCCTCGGTGAGTTTTCTTGCGAATCCCAGGAACTGTTTATTCGATATCTTTTCCGATTGTTCATATAATCCTTTGAGGGCCAGGACATTCTGAAAATTACTCATGAAAAATGTCTCGATGTTTGTCCCGCTGTAGGTATCAAGAATTTTACTTTCGAGAAGATAATAGTTCTGTTTTTCTTCAGAGGAGACGATAAGCCTGTCCACGAAAAAGGCGAGGATCGCAATTAGGAAGATCACCATCAAAGAGATATGTTTCTTTTTTGCTGCCATCTTCATTAGTTGGGACTTAACCGTTATAATTTAAAACCTATATTTTTATCGGAGGTTTAATTGATAATCTTTATCACTCGGGATTCTCTATGAATGGAATTCAGTAATTATTTGCTTCAAAAAAACAGGGTTCTCATCAAATATTTGAGGCTGGGCGAGAAAATGGGTGAAATGTTAGCATAGGTGAGCCAGGCTATCTTAAAGTGAGGGAGGAGCTACCATGAGCTTAATAATTCGAGAGACAGAGGGAGCGGTGGGTATCCTTACCCTGAATAGTGAAGCAAATCTGAATGCTTACAATCTTGACCTTGGGAGGGAATTTCTCTCCCACGTGTATGACCTGTCAGGTGACGGTAAAATACGTTGCGTAGTCATCACAGGTGCGGGGAAGGCCTTCAGCGCGGGAGGTGACGTGAAGTTTATGGTTGAGGCCGCGCAGAGTGAAGGAGAGATGATGAGGATGCTGATCGCTTACCTCCATGGAACCATAACTGAGATAAGAAGGATGGGGAAACCTGTAATCTCTGCTGTGAACGGTATCGCTGCGGGGGCGGGGATAGGTCTTGCCCTTTCTGCGGACCTGGTGTATGCCTCGCGGGATGCCTCATTCCACCTGGCATACCAGAATATAGGGCTTACCCCAGATGGAGGCGCAACTACATTCCTCACAAAGCAGTTAGGTTATCACAGAACAATGGAACTCATGCTCACTGGAAAGCCTCTAATGGCGGAAGAGGCGAAAAGTTTGGGTCTCGTAAACTCCCTGTTCGAGGGTGAGGAACTTATGGGGGCTGTCAGGGAAATCGCGCAAAAAATATCCTGCGGGCCCACCCTAGCCTTTTCAAGGGGGAAAGAACTCTTCCAGAAGGCATTCATGGAACACATGGAGACTCAGCTGGAGCTGGAACGCCAGAATATACTGAAGCAGTCTGAAACCCGTGACTTTATAGAGGGAATCAGAGCATTCGTGGAAAAGAGGCCCCCCCGGTTCGAAGGAAAATGAGAAGTGGTGTTTTTATTTCCCTTCGAACGTTTCAATGGGCGCTTGAGCGACGCGCTCAATCTCCGAAAGAGACAGGAAGAGGTCATAGCGAGCATTAATGTGCTGGGTCCTCGCCCTGGACAGAAATACCCTGGCATCCAGGAGATCTGTGTTGGTTGATACGTTCTGCTTGAATTGCTGGTTCGTTATGCGGTAATTTTCTTCGGCCTGGGCAACAGCTTTCTTCGACACAACCAGGTTCCCAGAGTTGATGCGGTATCCCTCGAGTGCCCGGTCAAGCTGGAGGTCGAGTTCCCTTTCCGTATCGCGTATATCTTCCTCTACTGAACGCATATCCATGATCTTTGATGCTTTTTCATGGCGTTTCCTGAAGCCGTCAAAGATGACCCAGCTTGCAGTGACTTTTCCCTGGAGGGACTCTTCGATGATGAATAGGCCCTCCCGCCCTGAAGGAAGGAGTGTGTCTCCCAGCCTGGCGTAAGACGCGGAGAGATCGATTGAAGGATAGTATTCTCCCTTGATGGATGCGAGTTCTGACTTTTTCGATAAAAGGAGAGACTTCAGGTACTTGATTTCGCTTCTCCCCTTGTGCATTTTAACCCTGATTTGCTCCTCGTTTACCTGGATTTTGATCTTTCCAGGGGCAGGGACCACCAGGACCTCGTCCTTAGCAAGCTTCCTCCCCATGACACGTTCAAGTCTTTTCCTCGCGATTACCAGGTCACTCTTTTTTAAAAGAAGACCCTGCCTTGCAGAAGAGAGGTCCAGTTCAACTTTTAACAGGTCGTTTTTCGCGATGAGCCCTTCCCTGTACCTGAGCGCCACGTCCCTTTGTTGGCTTGTGAGAAGGTCAACAGCTTCCGTGGCCACCTCAAGATTTTTTTCTCCTTTGAGTACTGCTATGAAAGATTGTTTCAAATCGAGTATGACGTCCGCCTGTACTGCGCTCTCCAGGAACAACTGTGCCTTAAAGCGATACTTCTCCGCATTCAGGTTTGCCTTGTCTGTAAACCCTCGAAAGAGATTGTAGGTGATCTCTGCTGCCCCAACCGATGTAGTCCTCCCGGAGAAAAACACATCCTTTTCCTCTCTTGTGAGGTTGTACGAAAGCTCCGCCTGTGGGTAGAACTCCGATTTTTTGGATTTCATGGTTTCATTCTGGGAAAGAGATAGATACCTGAATTTTTTCAACTGTTTGTTCTCTTTAAGGGTCTCGGACACGGCTTCATCGATGGTGAGGGAGTGTGCAGGTATATTAGAGAAATGAAACAGGAGGAGAAGAATTGTGAAAACCCCCATGAACCGGACAATCTTTTTCCCGGGAAGTTTATTTTTCATCTCTATTTCCCTCCCTATTTTCCAATGGTAAGAAGAACATGAGGAGGCTTGGAATGACGAAGACCGTAAAAAATGTGGAGAGTCCAAGTCCTCCAAGGATAACGCTCCCGAGCCCCCGGTAGAGTTCAGAACCAGGCCCCGGGGCAACTACGAGTGGAAGCATGCCGAATATGCTCGTAGCGGCACTCATATAAATTGGCCTGATCCTGGTCCTTACTGATTCCAGGACTGCATCCGTGTGTCCCATTCCGTGCAACCTCATGTTATTCAGTGCCTGGTGGACAATTAGAATTGCGTTGTTAACCACGATCCCTATGAGGATTATAAATCCAAGCATGGTAAGGATGTCGAGCTGCTGGGTGTGAATGAGGTTTACCAATTTCAGGCCTATAAAGCCCCCGGCCCCTGCCAGGGGAACGGTGAACATGATGATGAAGGGATAGATGAAGTTCCCAAAGAGAGATGACATGAGAAGATAGGTGATAACTGCAGCCAGAAAGAAATTTAACTGGAGGGCCTTCCTCGTCTCCGTGAGTTTGTCGGCTGCTCCGCTCATCCCCACGTTGATTCCTTTCAGGACACCCGCTTTTTCAAGGCCTTTGATCACCTTCCCGTCAATGATTTCCATTGCCTCCTGGAGAGGGATGGATGAGGGGGGGGTTACCTGGAGCGTGATGGTACGGTTCCTCTCGAGATGGCGGATCTCTGGCAGCCCGGATGTCCGCTGGATTTTTCCAAGGGAATATACGGGGACCACTTTTCCCCCTGGGGTCACCAGCTGGGCCCGGTAGAGCTCTTCCGGGGTGGTAATCATCCTCTCGGACCCCTCGAGTATCAGGTCTATTTTCTTCTCCCCCTCTTTCTTGAACTCACCTGTTTTTCTCCCGTCCATTAGAACGTCCAGGGCTATGCCGAAATCGGAGGTGGTGAAACCCGATGCCCGGAGTTTATCTCTGTCCGGGATTATCCTGATTTCCGGGAAAGACAGTTCGAGGGATGGTAAGGGCCTTACCTGGGCGGTAGGGATTTCCCCTTTGATCCGTCCGAACATGGCACCACCCGCTTGAACGACCTTGCGGATGTCTGGGCCGCTCAGGTCTACATCGATTGTTCGGCCTCTCCCCAAGCGTGTTTGGAAT
>CAYSOQ010000174.1:0-3773 GCA_964432685.1 uncultured bacterium | reverse complement strand
TGCAAGAACACGCTATGAGTAAACTGAAAACGATTCCGGGGGGAGGGGAAAAAAGTCTACGTGACGACCCACGCGGCTCCCCGTGGTGATGAACTGGAGGAGGTTCGGCACACATTCGAGAGTGCCCGAAATATTTCCGCGGATGGAATCGAGTTTCATAACATGGGAGTTCTTTACCTTGCATCGAAGGAATTCGAAGGCATCCCTCTCCACGCAGGGGTATTTGCAAACGTGTACAGTCTCGCCACGGCCAGTCTTCTGGAAGATTACGGTGTCACGAGGATTCTCCCTAACGTGGAAGTCCCCCTTGATGAAATGGGGGTGATCAATGAGGCCTCACCCCTGGAGATATCGGTCACTCTTCACGGGAAGATCCCCCTTGGAATCATCCACGACTGTTTTCTCCTGGAAGACGGGAGGAGCGATGAGGGCTGTCCAGAGGCATGCCTTTCACCGTTCTGGTTGAAAGCGGAGCTTTGGGAGATCATGCATGTGGGGAAGGGTATCTTTTCAGGACTCGACCTCTGTACGATTGAACATATAGGGGAGATTATCCGGAGGGGCTTTTCCTTTTTCCGTATCGAATCCGGATACGAGGATGAAGCATACAGGAATGAAGTGGGCAGGGTATACAGGGAATGCCTTCTCCGCTCCACCGGGGGAGACAAATCTGTTGAAGATTGGTGGGGGAAATCCCTTCATGAAAACTCTCCTCGGGGGTTCTGTAACGGATACCTCTTCGGGAAATCCGGGAGAATATACATTGACGCAAAGGGGGAAGAAATTGCGTCTCCGATGTGGTAAAATTTAGGTTTGAGAACGTGGGAGGATAGATAAGATGGCTGAACTTCTTGCATCTGGTGGATCTTTGGGAATGGTGAAGGCGTGCGCGGATGGAGGTGCCGATGCAGTGTACGTGGGAGCATACGGGTGGTCCCGCAGGCGGGGTTCCTATGAGATGGATGATGAGACGATTAGGGCCGCAGCGGATATTCTCCACGAGAGGGGAAAAAAGATTCGTGTTGCTATCAACACACTCCCCCACACTTGTGAATTGGATGATTATCTCAGGAAAATCGAGAAATTTGCAGACTTTCCCATAGATGATGTGATCCTGACCGACCCGGGGCTCATGAAGGCAACTATGGAACATTTTCCCCAGATCAATATACATGCCAGCGTTGGATGTACTATTATCAACCTCCCAGATGCCCTCTTCTACAGGGATGCAGGTGCTTCCCAGGTTGTGACGGAGTGCAGAATGCCCCTTGCTGAATTGAGACAGGTAAAGGAGCAGGGGAATGTGGGGGTGGAGGTTCTCGTCCACGCGACCACATGCTACACACTTCTTGGCCGGTGCACAATGTCCTCCTATACGAAATACGCATCGAAAGTCGATGAAACGGGGAAAAACCATTTTCCGGGCTCACCAAACAGAGGTGGCCTGTGCTACCGCATCTGTCTAACAAACTGGAATGTGGAAAGTAAGGGCAAAGAGAAAACCGTGGTGCTCCCTAACCAGGCTTACTTCATTTTCAATGATATCCCAAACCTCATAGATGCAGGTGTGGATACCCTCAAAATCCAGGGGAGGGAGTATTCCACATCCCTCGTGGAACATATGGTCAGGCTTTACAGGAAGGTAATTGACGCTTGCGTTACTGACCCCGCAGGGTTCGATCTTTCCCCTTACAAGGAGGAACTCTCAGGGTTGATGGATGCGAGGGACAGGGAAAGGAGAGCCAAGACGGACTCACTCATAAAGGAAGCCTACAGCTGAAAATCCTTTTCAGAAATGTATCCTGTTCCCCTTTACCTGTCAGAACCCCCACCCGGTTTCCCCCTATCTGAAGCGGCTCTATTCCTCGACTCTGAAATGGGAGGGGCCCCTATCCAGATATGCTCGTTCCCGGGGTCGTGTAAAGGGAAAGGGAAATTAAGTTAGTGGGAAACATCTCCCTCATGAAAATATTCTACGAGGGCATTTTCCACAACGGTGGAAGGTTCCGCATTCGTATAGACACAATAGTCTGAAAGCCTCCTGCGGATATCCTCTCTGATGTACACCTCCAGGAGGACTTTTTTATCTTTTGTTTCCCTCGGTTTATCCACAATTCCCTCCTGAAGAGTAAAATTTTCTGATTGCCTTCTTGAGGCCTTCCGGGTTTGCGGCGGGTCCGCCGCTACCCTGCTTCACGATCTTTCCATTAATAAATACCATGTACCTGTCTGAAATGGGCAAAATATCTTCTATGTCATGTTCCGCCATGATGATTGTGGTGCCCATTCCCGGGAAAAGTCAAAATTCCTCTCCCCCGGTTGGGGGAAAGGAGATTTCCGAAAAGGAGGGGCCTGGCTTAAATTGGAAGTGGAGATTTAAGCGGTTTTTTGGTATTAATCCTACAGTGTGATTATTCAGGTGAGGCAAGTTATATGGAAAATATGAGGTCCCTGGGTTTGCTCGTGGGGCGAATTCTCATTGGCCAGATATTTCTCATCTCTGGGGTGGGAAAGATCTTCGATTTCCAGGGGACCTCGAGGTATATGACCCTTCATCACATGCATGCAGTTTCCATGTGGCTTGTCATTGCGATAGTTGTGGAAATCTCCGGGGCGCTCAGTGTGATTGGGGGATATTTCACCAGGATGGGGGCTCTGATGTTGATATTGTTCCTCCTGCCAGTAACATTTATATTCCATCGGGATCTCGGGAACCGACTTCAGTTCATCATGTTCCTGAAGAATATGGCGATCATCGGCGGATTGTTCATGCTTGTCTGTACCGGGTCGGGGAGGTTCAGTATGGATGGTTGGTCTGCAGGCAGGAAGGAGAGGGAGGCCGAGGAAGGAGCAGATTGACTTGGGTTGGTGAATTTGTGTATATGAAAAAGTTGCTGATAGGAGGTCCTGATGATTAAAAATGTGTTGCTCCCTTTGGGGGGGAAGGAAGACATAGATAGTGTGGTTCGATTTCTGCTTACTCTCGTTCCTGACAGGAGAATATCCGTACACGGCCTCGGAGTGGTGGACATAGAAGGGGTAGAAGATAGCCTGGCCGGTGCTCCGGCCGGTGCGATCAGCATGGCCGGGGAAGCCGAAAAAAAGGTATCTTCCCGTGAGCGAAAACGGGTCATTTCGTACATCGATTCCATAGTGAAACGATTCGATAAGAAGCGTATCGAGTTTGATTCTTCTGTAGTGGAGGGGGACCCGGAGGAGGAGATTCTTTCGAAGAGCAAGGGGTTCGATCTGCTTGTCTTATGCTCAGATTCTGTCTTCTCCTTTTCCAGGGACGAAGAACCCGTGGGGTTCTTCTCTGACCTCATCCACAAAGTATATGTTCCTGTGATTTATTACGTTGCGGATACCGGTGGAGAGAATACAGGCGTGGCCTGTGATTTTGGAAGGGATTCGTCTCATGCCATAAACGCGTATCTACACCTTGGCATCCGTCTCACGAAGAAATTGATATTTTCCCACGTGTCTACCGATGAGAGGGAGGAAGGGCGCTTTGCCCCCCACATCTCTCATTTCGAGAGGCATGGGTATAAGGATGTTTCAAAAACACAGCTCACGGGAGACAAGATATCTGCCATGCGCCGTCTCGTGGAGACGGAGGATATCGGGCTGCTCGTCCTGGGGAAAAAGGGAGAGAACAGGCTGAGAAATTACCTGTTCGGTTCTCTCACTGATGACCTCATCAAGGATTCTGTCTGTCCACTTTTCATACATGCATAAGAGGTTGGGTCTGCCATGACTTGTCGCGAATGACA
>CAYSOQ010000173.1:0-3777 GCA_964432685.1 uncultured bacterium | reverse complement strand
GTTTGGAGGGGAAATTCGTTTCATGAGGGATCCAACCAGAGGGGGTGTGGGTGTTACTGTAAACGAGATCTCGAGTTACATGGAGGGGACGGTTCTTCTCGATGAAGCATCTTTCCCTTTACATCCCTCTGTCAGGGGGGTCTCGGAACTCCTCGGCTTTGACCCCCTCTATCTTGCGAACGAAGGGAAAGCCCTCCTATTCGTATCAGCTTCCGCAGCAGATGAGGTCCTCTCCTGTCTCAGGTCAACTGATCTGGGGGAAGATGCAGCAATCATCGGGGAGATAACAGGGAAGAAGGGGCCCGTCCTTGCGAGAACAGCCATCGGTGGGACACGGGTCGTGGACTATCCCGTGGGGGAACAGCTTCCCCGTATTTGCTGAATAAATTTAGCTATTTCAGCCCCCCCCCTTTCCTTGTGATGGGACACCCTTATAGATCGTCCCCTTCGAGGAGCCCTGTGAAGGTATCGTGGTGATCCTCCTCCTCGACGAGAATATCTTTGAAGATCTTCTCAGTAACCTCGTCTCCCTCCTCCCGGGCCTTGAGAATGATCCGATTGTAAAGCTCGATGGCTCCTTCCTCGTCTTTCACATTCTGTTCGATCATCTCCTTGAGGGTCTCTCCCACGAAGATGGGTGAAGGCTTGGTAGTTGGGGTCCCCCCAAGGTATGCCAGGCGCTCCGCGATCTGTTCGGCATGTTTCATCTCGACAATCCCGATCACCCTCAACTCATCTTTTACCGCAAAGGCCTTCACTCCCTTCCAGAGAACATGCTGCCACATGTACTGGATAGAGACCTGCAACTCCCTTGCCACAGCCTCGTTTAGAAGGCTCAGAAGTTCCTCTGACACTTTTCTCCCCATAACGAATCCCCCTTTTTAAATAGTAATATTTCAGAATCATGCGTTCAAGCTCCACCTTCCAGGGAGCGGATGCATATCATAGCAGGTTGGCCTCGCAAAGGGAAGACTTCTCCCAGAGAGTACTCTTTCCGGACCCAGGTACCGAATCCGAATATTTCTTCTCCTATTAAACTCATAATTACCCGAAAATCTTAGGAAACTGCAGGCATTCTTCTTGCTTTATATAGATGTGCATAAAAAAAGGAGGCCTATTAAATGCTGGTCAAAACCCTTACAGGAGTAATCGTGGGGATCAGAGCGGTCAGGGTTGACGTGGAGGCCGATATTTCCGCGGGGATGTTCAGCTATACCATCGTGGGACTCCCAGGTTCAAGCGTGAAGGAGAGCAGGGACAGGATCAAGACTGCAATGGTGAACTCGGGGTTTCTTTTTCCAGGCAGGAAGACGACGGTAAATCTTGCTCCTGCAGACTTGAGAAAGGAAGGAAGCTTCCTGGATCTTCCGGTTGCCACTGCACTCCTCGCCGCATCCGGCCAGGTAGAGAGGGAAAAGCTCAATCAATTTCTCATCACTGGAGAACTTTCACTCGACGGGTCAATCAAACCCGTAAGGGGAATCGTTTCTCTTGCGTCCCTCGCGAAGAGGCTAAAGCTTAGAGGTATCTTAATCCCGGAGAAAAATTTTCATCTTGCCTCTCTGATATCGGGAATCGAGATCATCCCTGTGGGCTCTCTTCACGAGTTGGCAGAGTTTCTAAATAACGGGAAGATACCACAAGGGTCCGGGAAGGGGAGAAATGAGGAAGAAACCGGAAGGAAGTCAAAAATAGATATGAGGGACGTGGTAGGCCAGGACAGGGCGAAGAGAGCAATCGAAATCGCCGCGACTGGCGGACACAATATCATACTGATTGGACCTCCGGGTACGGGAAAAACCATGCTCGCAGAACGGATGAACACAATCATCCCACCGCCTGGAGAGAAGGAACTGATAGAGATCAACGAAATCTACTCCATCGCGAGAAACGTTGGGACCAAAAATATCCTCACATGCAGGCCTTTCAGATCACCACACCACTCAATCTCCTATGCAGGGATGCTTGGGGGAGGGAACCCACCCTTTCCCGGAGAGGTTACCCTCTCACACAATGGGATCCTCTTTCTCGACGAGTTCCCTGAATTCAGGAGAGATGTTGTAGAAGCATTGAGGCAGCCCATTGAATCCGGTGAGGTGCTAATTACGAGGGCAAAATATTCCATCCTGTTCCCCGCTCGGTTCTCCCTTGTGGCAACATCCAACCCCTGTGGGTGCGGCAACTTCGGTTACTCGGGGAAACTCTGCCTCTGCCGTCCTCAGGATATCTTGAAATACAGGAAAAAACTCCACGGGCCGGTTATGGACAGGATAGACATCCAGGTTGACATGCCCCCTCCAAGTCCCCTCCACATAATTGAGTCATCCCAGGTGGAAGAAACATCCTCTAAAGAGATAACACTACGAGTGGCCAGGGCACGGGACCGCCAGCGAAAAATCCTTTCCCATTATGGAATCTCCCTGAACTCCCTGATTCCTGCAGATGTTATCGAAGAAGTGGTCCGGTTAAACCATGAGGGGAAACAACTACTCCTCCACGCAGCAGAAAAGTTCCATCTAACGGCCCGGTCACTCCACCGGGTTATGCGGATCGGGCGAACAATAGCTGACCTCGATGAATCAGGAAGGGTAGAACCCCATCACCTTGCCGAGGCACTTCAATACAGGATTCTCGACCGGAGGGGGGGAGACATTTGAAATTGGGGCAATCAAAGCCTGTCAAAAATAGCCCAGGTTACCTTTTCCACCTCATTCCGAAAACCGTGGATGAACCTGCACCGATTATTGAAGAGGGCGAGTGAACCGGAGAAAAAGACCCCCTCTGCCGACACGGATTCCCCAAGGTCATTGATCAGTGGGATCCCCTCCTCATCTAACTCAAGGTTGATACCTTGCAGCGGGGGGAGAGATGGGCCAAACCCCGTGGCAGCAATTATCGAATGGTACTCCTTACTGCCTCCTGATTCGAATTTCACCAATCCCCCTTCCACACTCGCAACACCTTCATTGAATTTGTATTCTATAATTCCGAACTGGATCAACTCTTTCAGAACACTTTCACTGAGCCCCCTTATGTGGACTAGGTCATTCGTTTCCGTAAAGTACTTCAGCCTCCCCCTGGATAAGAGGGTAACTTCCGCTACACCGGAGAGTTCTATCGCGATCTCGGCTGCAGAATTACCACTACCTACAACCAATACTTTTTTCCCCTGGAAAGTCATACAGTTGAAGAAGTCGGAGGAATGGATCACGAAAGAACTTTCCTTGAGTCCGGGAATATCCGGATACCTGGGGACGGTGTAGCTGCCAGTGGCGATTATCACATATGAGGAGAAGTATTGCTCCCCATCCGACGAGACCATGAAGCCCCCATTGACTTTCTCTATAAGTGATACGGGAGCCCTCGTTTTTACATTCAACTCGTTATCAAGAACGAATTTCTCAAGATAACAGAGAAAATCATCTTTAGTGGGGAAGGGCTTCCGAACCCCGGAAATATCCCAGATAGGATGGTTGAAGGTCAAGGAAGTCCAATCGGAAGATGGGACAGCAGGCGAAAGGAGGAGCATTCCCGCCCTCATATTCCTCCATGAATTTCCAACCCTGTCTTTCTCGAGGATTATATATTTGAGGTCATTTCTCTTTAGATGATACCCGGTGAGGATACCAGCTGGCCCCGCACCAACCACAATTACGTCGTACACAATTCCCCTTCCCTGGATTTTATTGATTAAATTATACCACATGTATTTCTTCACCCATCAACAGGGTAGCTACCTTGTTTCCATGAGTCTCCAGTAAATGCCACTGGAACATC
>CAYSOQ010000172.1:0-3777 GCA_964432685.1 uncultured bacterium | reverse complement strand
TTATCGACGTAGTAACGTTTCACCTCGTCGTCCGTTACCAATACAACCTTGCGTTTCAAAGCCCGAACGATGCGGCTCTTTTCCATCTCTTCCAGGAGGTTGGTCCGGTATGATTCAAAGTTCAGCCCTTCCCGTTCCAGGGCAGCCTTGAACTCATCTTCCGTGAGATTGTTTCCCGATACTATTTTATTTATCACACCTCTCACCTCATTATCCGTAACTGAATCCCCCAAAGATTCCAATTTCAAGCGGATGAGCATTACGTCGATAAAACTGTCCGTGAGAACCTTCAATTTTCCGCGGGACTTAACCTTCCTCAGGTAGTCGTCCGCGTCACCCACCGAAACTCTGAGCTTGTTCGCAACAAATTCCCTGAATTCCGAGAGCGTCACCGCATGTCCATCAATGTTGACAAAGAGGCCGTCGATGATCTTTCCTGCCGCCACATCGACACTCACCGATGACATGAGTGCCGCAAGTACCATGACAACAACATAATGGCTCCATTTCCTCATTTTCCTTTCCCCTCCTTCATCTCGAGCTTACCGAGGGCATGCTCGTTAATCTTGACGCGGGATTCGTTGAACCTCTTCTGGAGCCAGGATGAGAGGTATTCATCCTGTTTCTGAAGATAGAGCTTCCTCTTGATCTTTTTGAGTGCCTCCCACTTAGATACGGTATGTTTCGGCACTATCTTTACAACCTTGAAAAAAGCATAGGAACTGGGGAGTTTCACGACCTCCGACACCTCGTTTTCCTTCAAAGACTTCAGGTTTTTCACATACTCACCTGCCAGTTCCTTCCCTGTTAGCATCCCCAAATCGTATATTGTACAGGAGATGCCCACCTCCTTCAAAACCAACCTGTCCCTCGTACTTTCGGTACGCTCAACGATCTCCCTCCCACGCTTCGCATCGGCCTCTCCGTAAAAAACATACTCCTTCATATGCCATTTCCGGGGCACCGTCACTCTCTTGCCCAGGTAGATCCTGTTGTCCCTCATATATTTTTTAACCGCCCTACTGTATATGCCCGGGGCTTTGCTCTTTATCGCCTCAGATGTTTTTTCAATCAGCAAGGTTCTCGACAATTTCCCTTCCCACTCTCTCTCATCGATTCCCTCTTTTTTCAGAAGGTCCTCGAAGCTACCCTCAGGGTAATCCTTTTTAATCTCTTCGATCTCCGCAGCGACCTCTTCTTTAGTAACGCCAAGGCCTAAACGTTTTGATTCTTCGATAATCAGGGTTTTTCTAAGCAGGCGTTTCAAAGATCGGACGATTTCCTTTCGGGTCGCATTCCCCACCTCGAGTGTGGCGGAGAAACCTCGAACCTCTAGAATTTCCCGCTTCAGGTCATATAGGGTAATCGAAATTCCATTAGCGGTTGCAACCACTACCTCACGGTCTTTATCTTTCTGCCCCTTCTTCACGGAGTCACACACCGAAAGTGACAGGAGAATTGCCACTGCAAGTATCAGAACAACGATTCTTTTATTTGCTTGTCCCTGTCTCATCGAAGAGTTCCCACTCTCTCCCGAATATATCCTTTAATTCTTCCACGAGGATATCCCACCGTCCGCCATCGAAGTTGGAAACCCTGAAAAACTTTCCCCGCCTGTCGAATCCGAATTCCTCCTTTCTCTCCGTTGCCAGGACCGCAAACAATGAACGGTCCACAGGTGATTCCGGCAGGAAAGAAAGGTATAACTTACCTCTCCCCATCTTCAACTCTTTCACCCCTTCCGCAGCAAGGCGGGATCTCAGAAGGCTCATGTTGAGGAAATGGGTTACCTCGGAGGGGGGAGAACCATACCTGTCGAGAAGCTCGGAATATATTTCCCGGTAATCCCCGTAAGATCGAATGAGAGAGATCTTCCGGTAGAACTCGAGCTTTCCCCTATCGTCCCCGATGTACTCCTCAGGGATGTACGAGGGAACGCCAAGATCCACATCTGGAAGAACCCACTGTTTTTTCTCCCTCCCTTTTAGCCTGTCCACTGCCTCCCCCAGAAACCTAAGGTACATCTCGTATCCAACATTCTGAATGTGACCCGACTGGTTAGGCCCCACGATATCTCCAGAACCCCTTATAGCGAGATCGCGAGAGGCGAGCTGAAAGCCTGAGCCGAGTTCATCCATTTCTTCAATTGCCGCGAGGCGGGATAGGGCCTCAGGGGAACAATTGCCCCTTTCCGGCATGATGAAGTAGGCATAGGCCCTCCTCTTTTCCCTCCCGATCCTCCCCCGCAACTGGTATAGCTGGGAGAGCCCGAAGGTGTGGGCCCTATCGACTACCATCGTATTTGCCCGGGGAACATCGAGGCCCGATTCTACGATAGCCGTAGAAAGTAGCACATCAATGTCACCACGGTAAAACCGCCTCATAACCCCTTCCAGGTATTCTCCCTTCATCTGTCCGTGTGCAACTTCTATCCTTGCCTGGGGGAACATCTCTTTCAGAAACCGTTCAACTCGCCCAATAGTCTTGACCCTGTTGTGAATGTAATAGACCTGCCCCCCACGTCTGAGCTCCCGCCCCAATGCCTCCTGGATTACCTCGCTAGAGAAGGGGACCACAAAGTTCCTGATGGAGAGACGGTCCTTGGGAGGAGTGGATATGATGCTAATATCCCTGATTCCAGAAATGGTTATATGGAGTGTCCTGGGGATCGGGGTAGCAGTAAGAGTGAGAACATTTACCGTGGGACGGACCTTCCTGAGACGCTCCTTGTGCATAACCCCAAATTTTTGCTCCTCATCTATAACGACGAGGCCGAGGTCGCGGAAATCCAGATCACCCTGGAGAATACGATGGGTTCCAATTACAATATCAACTGTACCCCGCCTCAACCCTTCAAGCACCTCTCTCTGGCGCCCCCCCTTCACGAACCTGCTCAATGACTCCACCTGCACTGGAAAACGCTCGAAGCGTGAGCAGAACGTCCTGTAATGCTGGTCGGCAAGGACCGTGGTTGGGCAGAGCAGGGCAACCTGTTTCCCTGACATTACGGTGAGAAAAGCAGCCCTAAGGGCAACCTCGGTTTTTCCGTACCCCACATCTCCGCAGACGAGCCGGTCCATCACTCCACCAGCCGTAAGATCGAGTATTACCTCCCCAATCGCCCTTTCCTGATCGGGGGTTTCATCGAAAGGAAACCCGCTCGCAAATTCCTCGAAGGCGCCACCTGGCCCTTCGATGGGAATCTCCCCCCCCATTTCCTTCGCCGCGTAGATGGAAATCAGTTCCCCTGCAATTTTCTCAATCCTCTCCTTGACCTTCCCCTTCGTTTGCCCCCACTTTCCGGAGCCGAGACGGTCGATCCTTACTCCGTCGCCCTCTCCCCCACGGTAGGGATGAATGAGATCGAACCTGTACACCGGCAGAAACAGCTTATCTCCACCTTCATAGTCAATTAACCCGAAATCTGAGACATAATCTCCCACTTCTTTCCTAAAAATACCCTTAAAAACCCCTATACCATAATCATCATGTACTACGAACCCGTTTTTTTCCAACAATTCCCCATTAACTCGATCTGATTTTCCTCTTTTACCCCTAGTTGTGGGAGAGGAGATCCTTTTTCCAAGGATATCTCTCTCTGTTACTAATATTAAATCCCTATTTAGGGCAAAAAAACCGACCTTAATCCCTGAAATGAATATGTAGGCTCGTCCTCTATTCACCTTTGACCCATCTACTATTCCCTCGAGGTGCTCGAGAAAGACCTCTCTCTCCTTAAGCAGGCGGGTCACAAATCAACGCGCCATCTCCTATCAT